>JAHYJE010000009.1 GCA_019429105.1 Syntrophobacterales bacterium | reverse complement strand
AGCCTGCGCCCCTCGCTGTCGAGCTTGATAATTTTGTTATCCTGTCCCCCGATATCGATAATGTCGATGGCCAGGGGAAAATAGTGGAAGCATCCTTTCCCATGACAACTTATTTCTGTCTTGGCAGAATTGGAGAAAGACACGTTGTTCCTGCCGTACCCGGTGGAAATGGCATGGGCGATATCTTTTCTTGAAGATTTTGCCATGGCCAGGGAAAAATCGAGGCATTTTTCCGCCGCTGCCGAAAAATCGGTTCCTGATTTCTCCACGGCATACCCGATAAGACTGCCGGCAGCATCGACCACGGCGACTTTTGTCCGGGAAGCCCCTATATCAATGCCGACAAAAACTTTTTGAGCATTCATGGCGACGAAACCAACTGAATTCTGCGGAAGCAAAGCCGAGGTCGAATGCCCCAATATTCGCTGCGGAAAATTTACCCGTTCTGGCAATAATTGCCTCTTTCACGTCCTCAGTCTTGAGGGGGAGTTTGTTTTTTTGTTTGATATGGCATTGCTTTTAATGGGCGGGAGTATAGGGGGGCTGTTTTTGCTTGTCAAGGAATATTTTGACAGGAATATTTTGCATTATGCTTACAGCACGGAAAGGACTTACATAGACTGATTTCGGCGCTTTCATGCCTACCTGACCAGTGTAAAAAATAGGGATTGGGAAATTCTGGGCGCCGATGAAACGGATGTCAGGGATTATCTCAGCCACCTGGCGATCAAGCAGCGGGTGTCGTCTTCCACTCAGAATCAGGCCTTTAACGCGCTGTTGTTTTTGTTTCGAGAGGTGCTCAAGATCGATCTGCATGATCTCAATAAAACCGTTCGGGCAAAAAGGGGGCCCAAACTGCCTGCCGTACTGACAGAAAACGAAGTGCGGGGTCTGCTTGAGCATTTAACCGGCAAGGAACTTCTTTTGGCTCATATCCTCATGACCGGAAAATATTTCCTGCATCGCAGACTTTGACTTCAAAATACTTCCTGTTATGCAATTTGCTGCCGGGGTGGAACAATCATCCTTGTTTGATTTACCGGCGCGGCGGGTGTATAAGTACCTGCCATGGATGTGGATGACATAATAATCAAGGCTGGTTTTATCTGCTCTGTTGCCGTATAATCTTTTCCGATTTCCGGCAAAGGCGCGAAGTGCAAGGGGTAAAGTCTATCAACAATTATTTTTACTTGCCAGGGTCTTATGCCCAATACGGAGGAAAAAGTGAGCGTTCATGAACTTGCCGGCAAAATTGCGCCGAGAGCGATTCTTGCCAATATCCCGCGCCTTGTCGCGTCTTACTACACCGGTGAGCCGGATGTTTCCAATCCCGCCGAGCAGGTGGTCTTCGGCACCTCCGGCCATCGGGGTTCATCTTTAAAAAACAGTTTCAATGAGGGACACGTAGCTGCGATCTGTAAATCTATTTGCGAATACCGGAAGGGAAAAGGGATAAAAGGGCCGCTTTTCATCGGCATGGATACCCATGCCCTTTCCGAACCGGCGCTGATGACCGCGCTCGAGGTTTTCGCGGCGGGCAGGGTGACCGTCATGGTGCAGCGCAATTTCCGCTACACGCCGACCCCTGTCATCTCGCACGCCATTCTTACGTACAACCGCGGCAGGAAAAACGGGTTTGCCGACGGGGTGATCATTTCCCCCTCCCATAACCCCCCGGAAGACGGCGGAATAAAATATAACCCTCCGGATGGTGGACCTGCCGATACCGGGACGACCGCGATTATTGAAAAGATGGCTAATGACCTGCTGGCCGCGGGCGTCCACAAAATCCGCAGGATGCCGCTGGCAAGGGCGTTGAAGTCCGGCTATGTCCGGGAATATGACTACGTGCAGCCATACATCAGCGATCTCGTTGATGTTGTTGATATGGACGCAATCAGAAATTCCGGCATCCGGATCGGGGTGGATCCGCTTGGCGGCGCGGGGGTTGATTTTTGGGCGCCGCTTGCCGAACTCTATGGGCTTTCGCTGCAGGTGGTAAACACGCTTGTCGATCCGACCTTTTCGTTCATGACGGTGGATAAGGACGGCAAGATCAGGATGGATTGTTCGTCGCCCTACGCGATGGAGGGTCTGGTCGGTCTGAAGGAGCGTTTTGATATCGCCTTCGGCAACGACACCGACGCCGACCGGCACGGGATCGTAACCAAAAGCGAGGGGTTGATGAATCCCAATCACTTTCTGGCCGCCGCCGTCTGGTTTCTCTGCGGAAACCGTCCCCACTGGAAAAAGGATGCGGCAATCGGGAAAACGATCGTTACGACCGCGATGATCGACCGTCTGGCCGCGGTTCTCGGAAGGGGGGTTTGCGAGGTTCCCGTCGGTTTCAAATGGTTTGTGGAGGGGCTCCTGAGCGGCGACTATGGCTTTGGCGGCGAGGAAAGCGCGGGGGCCTCGTTTCTCAGAAAAGACGGCGCCGTCTGGACGACCGACAAGGACGGGATCATCATGGGTCTTTTGGCCGCGGAAATGACGGCCAAAACCGGCAAGGACCCGGCAGAGCTCTACCGTGATCTGGAAAATCGGTTTGGCGCCGCTTTTTCAACGAGGATTGACGCCCCGGCAACGGCGGCGCAGAAAAAGGCGCTGAAAAATCTTTCCCCGGAGGCAGTATCGGCAAAGGAGCTTGCCGGCGAGCCGATTCTGGCCCGTTTGACCCAGGCGCCGGGAAACGGGGCCGAGATCGGGGGACTGAAGGTTGTTGCCGCCAACGGCTGGTTCGCCGCCAGGCCTTCGGGGACGGAGGATATCTACAAGATCTACGCGGAGAGTTTTGTCAGCAATAAGCATCTCGACAGGCTCGTGAAAGAGGCTGCGGCTATCGTGGATGGCGCCTTTAAACAGGCATAGTATCGGTGTGTTTATTAATTGTAGCGATTGTTCCGGACGCGGCAGAGCGCATCCCTCGAATTTATTTTCGTTAACATTCAAGACGGAATGCCGCCACGAATGTTTTATTGTTTTTTACGCCCGTTGCGGGCAGGGTGGTTAATGGCAAAATACCGGTCTTTCCACACTCTAATCTTGGTCATGGTTCTGCTCCTGTTTGCTGCGCCTCTTTTTGCCGGCGAACCCCTGACGGTTGCCATCGAGGGAATCGAGGGGGATGTTCTCGAAAACGTGAAAGCCGCCCTTGCCCTTCCGGAAGGCTTTGTCGAAGAGGGGGCGGTTGAGCCACTTTTGCTCAAACGTTTTGGAGAGCAGGCGGAGCGCAAGGTTCAAACGGCACTGGAACCCTTCGGATATTACCATGCCGCGATAACTGTCCGGCGTGAAGAGAAGGCCCCCGGGGAGTTTTTACTCCAGGTAGGTGTGACTCCGGGAGAACCGGTGCGTCTGACGGATGTGTCGGTCGTCCTGCATGGCCCGGGGGCGACCGAAGTTTCGCTGCAGGAGCTGGCCGCCTTGTTCCCTCTGGTGAAAGGGGATGTGCTGCTTCAGCATTACTACGAAGACGCCAAAGAGAGGTTGTTTGCGAAAGCTCAGGAGCTGGGATATCTGGATGCGGCCTTTTTCGTTCATGAGATTCTTGTTGATCGGGATGCCTTGAGCGCACAGATAAAGTTGGAACTGGAAACGGGGAGCCTGTATTATTTCGGCAGTGCAAGAATAGAAGGCGCCCCGGATTATCCGGAGGCGTTTTTGCGTCGTTATCTGGCGTTCAGGCCGGGCGATCTGTTTTCCTACGAACGGATAGGCGACACGCAGCTCAATTTCATCAACTCTGAGCGTTTCCAGGAGGTAAATATCCTGCCGCAGAAAGGGGAGGCAGCGGGGTCAAGGATTCCGGTGCTGGTTTCGCTGAAGCCGGGGGCAAGCCGGACTCTTCGCCAAGGCATAGGTTACGGCACGGACACGGGGGGGAGATTCAGTTTGCGTTACCGTGATCTGAACATCCTCAATCTCGGTCATGAATTGCAGTCAAATTTGTATGTTTCCGAGTTTTTGCAGGGCCTGTCAACGTGGTACATCATTCCGGACAAGGTTGATATTAATAGTTACAGCGCAGTGCAGTTGAACCTGCAGCGGGAAGACATCTCCACGTACAGGAGCGAATTTGCCGCCGTTGAGTTTGATAAGACCCGCAGTCTGACAAAAAAAATGCTCGCGACCGGGTATCTTAAATTTCAGCAGGAGAACTATAAAATAGGGCTTCAGGATTCGAATGCCCGACTCGTTATGCCCGGAGTGCGTTTTTCGGGGAATTTTTACGACAGCTTCGCGCATCCGGAGAAGGGTTTTCATTATGCACTGGAGGTGCGCGGCACGGAACAATGGCTGGGCTCAAGCATGGGCTTGCTGCAGATCATCTCCGAAGCGGGTTTTATTTTACCCTTGCCGTGGCGGTTGTTTTTCCATACGCGGGGGAAGGCGGGGATTTCGCTTTTGCGCGATCCTTTGAGCGATTTGCCCCCGTCGCTGCGTTTTTTTGCCGGCGGGGATCAGAGCGTGCGCGGTTACGCCTACCAGTCGCTTGGCCCCACGGATGCAAGCGGCCAGGTTGTCGGCGGCAAAAATCTGCTATACGGCAGCCTGGAGGCTGAAAGGCGGATAGGGGACAACTGGGGCGCTTCCGTTTTTTACGATACAGGGAACGCCTTTGATTCATTCAGCAATTCACAAATGGCCCAGGGCGCCGGGGTCGGCGTGCACTACTACACGCTGGTCGGGGCGCTGAATTTTTTTGTTGCCCGTCAGCTTAACGTGGATGATCCCGGGATGCGCATCCATTTCACCGTTGGTATCGGATTTTGAAGCGATTAGCCATTTATGGAGCGATAATTCTTGTCTTCGCGGCGCTGATAACCGCCGGATGGCGGGGTGCGTCCTGGCTTCTTTACACGGAGGAGGGCGCCCGCTGGGCGCTGGCTTCCATTTCCCGCCATACATCGGTGCAAATAACGGCGGGGAAAATAGAGGGGAGGCTCATTGATCATCTGCGTCTCGAAGATCTGCATCTGACCATCGAGCCCTATGCAGTCACTCTCCGGAGCCTGGAGTACCATCTTCAGCCCCGGAGGCTTTTGTCGGGGGGGGTGGCGCTGGAAACCCTGATATTGACCGGGGTGCGGGTGCAGGATAGCAGTGTCGAAAAGCAGGCGCCGGATCTTTCATGGCCGAAGGTTTCCGGGATTATCTCGGTATTGGATGTTTCCGTGAAGAAGCTGCAAATTGACGATATTTCATATTCTGCTCCCTCCCGAGGTCTGCTGCTGAAAGACATGTCGGTCGAGAGTTCGGTGTTGTGGCGCCACAGCAACCTGACAATCAGCGATCTCATCCTTAAAACCCCGTACGGGAGCGGCAGGGGAGGGGCAACAGCGGGATTTTACCAGCCATCCCTGCGTTTTGACCTCGATTTTCAGGTGCGGCGGCAACTCGCCGGGATGAATGCCTTTTCCGCTCACGGCCTTTTTAAGCCGGGGAGCCGTCCGGAGCAGCTTGCGGGGAATATTTCCCTTTCGGGTTCTTCCGGGGGTGTCAGGCGCCTGGAACTGGCTGGCGATGTCGGGATGACCTTGAAATCGTTTAATTTAAGGAATTTTCGGCTCAGCCGGTTTGCCGGTAAAGGCGCGCTCACCGGTGGGGGAAGCGTTCTGTTGACTGCCGATAAACCCGTATTTTCGCTCAAATTGTTACTGGCCGATGTTGATCTGGCCACTGCGCTGAAAATTCCCACGAACATTAACGGGTCGATTACGCTGGACGGAGCCCCGGCGCGTTACCACGGCGCTTTTACCCTTGAAAACAATAAACAGGGATGGCAAAAAGCTGTGGCAACAGGGGAGTACCGGGGAAGTGAGCGGGCGCTTGAGGTAAATACAGTATCCGCCGCCCTTTTGGCCGGCAATGTTCAGGGAAAGGCGGCAATGGACTGGCAGCAGGGGTTTCACCTGAAAGGGTCCCTGCGCGGCAAAGACCTCGATCCTGCTGGTTTCAAGGCGGACTGGGCAGGATTGATAAACTTTGATCTTGCCGGCGATGTAGCGTGGGAAAATGACGGCAAGCCAAGGGGCTCGCTGAAGGGCAGACTTCGGGAAAGCCGCTTGCACAACCATCTTTTGCAGGGAGAGGTCAAGGCGAATTTCGGGGATGGGGATATCAATTTTGAAAAACTGACTCTGAAGGGAAGCGGTTTTGCCCTCAGGGGGTCGGGGTCATTTGTGGAAAAACTGTCTTTTGCTGCCAGGATAGACGATTTAGGCCAGTTTGTTTTCGGGGCGGCGGGAAAGCTTAACCTCAATGGCCACATTCGTTACGACAGCCAATTGTCCGGCGCGGCAACGGGCAGAGGCCGGAAGCTCAGCTTTGGTGAAGTCAAAATCGAAAAAGTGGAGCTGGATGGCTATCTGGGGAGTAAAAAGGAAGCCCCGCTTTTTCTGAACGCCGGTATGAAAAATATTGTCTATAAAGATTTGCATATTGATTCCGGCGCTTTGAAGGTGGATGGCGCCGTCTCTCGTCATGAAATAGCCGCGTCGCTCAAAATGAAAAAAACAGCGCTGCTGGCTTCTTTAACGGGGGGGCTGCACAACCGGCTGTGGCAGGGAAGATTTGAGAGCATTACCGGCCGGGATGAGGTCGGAGCGTGGAAACTCATCCAGCCTGCTTCCGTGACCGTAAGCTCTCGAAAAATCACAATTTCCCCGGTAATTTTAGCGGGTGATGAACAAGAACGGATTGAAATTAAAGGCGAATTAACCAAAGAGCCGAGTGGAGGCTTTTTCGGCGCCGTTTGGACAGGGTTGAACGTTAAACATTTTGGTTTTCTGCTGTCCAAGGAGCTTAAAAAGGAACTTAGGTATGGCGGATTAATCACCGGAAAAATGAATGGAAAAATCCTTGCCGACGGGCAGCTCGAGACAGTCGGTCAGGCAGCCGTTGCCGCAGGAATGGTAAAGTGGCAGCAAAAAGCGGAGGGCCTCGACCTTCATTTTCCGCTGGCGGAGTTTGCGTGGAGCAGCCAGGGGATCCAGGGACGACCGACTGCGGTTCATCTGACCGGCCTTGCTGAAGCAACCGGAAGCGTCACCATAGAGGGAACACGATTCAGCGTGCCAAAGGGTTCTGCCCGCTTCAATGGAAGCGAGCAGGGGATAAGCGCATCAGTGGAAATTTCTCCGGAAGGCGGGGGACTTTTAAGCGCCGATTTTTCAACGCCGGCGCCGTTTAATTTTTCATTGCCGGAGACAGGCAAATTCAAGGCCCAAGGGACTGATATAAATTCGGAATTTTTTCGTTTTTTACTGCCAAAAAACGTGACCCTGGCGGGAGTCCTGACGGGGACTGCGAACGGCAACCTTCTTTCGGGGAGACGCTTCTCTTTAAGAGGCGCCGCCTCTCTGTCTTCGCCCGTCGGCGCAAGTGAGGGAAAAATCAGTTATCGGAAGAAGGATGGGGAGATAAACGCGAATTTTCGCACGGCCTCCTTATCATGGGATTGGCGGGAAAAGACGCTGAACGGCAATCTCTCCGCGCGGCTTGTTGATTATGGGAATCTGCAGGGGAGCTTCAGCCTGCCGGTTGAGGCCGCGCTGCCGACAGCTTTCGATAAAAAGGGACCGCTTTTTGTTTCTCTGAACGGCAGATTCAGGGAAGAGGGATTGTTGTCATTCCAGTTTCCGGGATTGATAAAAGAAAGCCATGGCGAGATAGACGCAAACGTGGTTGTCGAGGGTAGCTGGGAAAATCCGCTTGGCCGCGGGCGGGTGACCGTGGCCAAGGCCGGGGCTTACATTCCCTCGGCGGGTATTGACGTCAAAGATGTCAATCTTTCTCTGGGTCTGGAAAATAATCTTGTCCGGGTAGAGTCATTTTACGCCAAGTCAGGACCCGGCATGATAAAAGGGAAAGGCCTCATCAGAATTGCCGGGCGGCGTGTGATCGGCTATGAGGGATCACTCGAGGGAAACGATTTTCAGGTTGTCCATACCCCGGAACTGCAGGTGCGGGCAGCGCCGAGCCTGACTTTCAGCGGCACTCCGGAAAAGCTGACCGTCAGGGGCGAAGTGAAACTTCCGGAATTGCTAATTTTCGGCCCGCCGGCGGGAAATTTCATCCTGCCGAGTTCCGATGTTGTCTTTGCCGGAAAGCAACAAAGCGAGGGGAAAGCCTTCATGCCGGTTTTTTATGCAAAGGTGCGTCTGACGCTGGGCGACCGTGCGCTGGTCAGGATGGAGGGAATAGATGCCAAGATGGCCGGCAGCATCGATCTGGAATTTCAGAGACTTGAAGCAATCACCAGCAGAGGCGAGATCCGAGTGGTTGAGGGGAGTTATGAGACCTATGGCGTGTCTTTGCAGATCGTGCGAGGGCGTCTTTTCTATGACGGGGGACCGATAAATCAACCGGCGCTCGATATTCTTGCTCTTCGTTCGTTAGTGGATGTAAAGGCGGGCGTTACAATCGGGGGGCTCTTGAGGACGCCGGTGATTAAGCTATATTCGGAACCGGCCATGTCCGACGTCGATATCCTCTCCTATGTAGTTTTCGGCCATTCGCTTTCCAGCCGAAGCAATGCCGAGCAGATCGGCTTGTTGGCGCAGGCTGCCGGTTTGCTTCTTTCCCAGGGGAAGGCCTCGGGCATCCAGGATAAACTGAAAAAACAATTCGGGTTGAGCACCCTTGATATACAGTCTAAAAACAGTGGACTGGCGGGGAGCATCGGTTATAAAAAAATAAACGGGAGTATTCTGCCTGCCGGGGATGGGTCAGGCAAGGTCAACGATGCCGCCGACACCATTGTTGCCGTAGGGAAGTATCTTACTCCCCAACTGTATTTAAGCTATGGCCGATCGCTTTTCACCGGTAAAAATATTTTCAGCCTCCGTTACAGCATCAGCGAAAGATGGCAGATCGAGACGGTAACGGGAACCGAAAGCGGCGCTGATCTCTATTACAAGATAGATTTCAAATGATAAATCATCGACCGCCACCGAAAAACATCAGGTCGTCGTTTTTCCTGCCTTTTTCAATTTTTTGGCGTCTTTTTTCTCTTTCGGGGATTTACTGGGTTTTTTCTTTGTATCTTTTTTGACATCCTTATCCTTACCCATGACTCTTCCTCCTTTTTATGTTTTTTAAAATCGCGGCTGGCGGTTTTAATAACCTAAATGCGCATGGATATGCAATAAAAATATTTTCCGGTGTAAAGTTACAAATTGCAATATTTTTTGTCTTGAAGTAGTCTCGAAACATGAAAACCAACGAAGGAAAAGCGGAGCTCAATGTTGATAAACGGGTCTTGACTGCCCTTGAGATCAATCTGGAAAGGACCAGGGCGACTGTCGCAATACCGGACCGTTATGGCGAACTGCTGGCCGTTGCCAAGAGTCACACCGTGGTGGGCAAGCGCACGGAGGAGATGCTTCAGGAGCTTCATCACCCGTTCGTGAACCGGGGATATCTGCTGGAACAGTTGAGGGTGTTGTCCACAAGCGATTTCAAATATTTCAATAATCACGAGAAGGGTTTGCAGGCGCTTCAGGCCTTTGCCGATATTTATCTTGACGTAATCGCCTCGGCAGCGGGGGGAGAAGCAATAAAGGTCTGCGCCGTCCGCTACTGTCTTGAATATCTCAATACCATTCTCGAAAAGAGCGGGAAACTCATAGAAAGGAACATCCCTTTGCTGGCGCGGCTGCTTGGCCGCCTTGCCGATCTGTCGCCAACGCATGGCAGTTTTTTCAAAAAGTCATCCGGATACGCCAAAGCCCTGGTCCAATCGATTCTTGAGAAGCAGACTACAGCGAGCTTAAAAGATGATGCAGCTAAAATCCTTTTTTTTTCTTTAAAGGCCGCCTATTCGTATTGGCTGGAGCAGCCGGATCCGGTATACTGGTTTACGACGGCGGGGGAAAGCGCTGAAACAATCGCCTCCTATCGCGAACTCCTTGAGCCGCTTTCGCACAAAAAGCTGGCGATAATCAGTGCTCGTCTTGAAAAGCTGCAACAGTCAGGAGTGAGTGCCGGTGAGAAAATCGAGGGATTTCTTGATTTTCCCGACTACGCACAGATTACCAATGTATATCTGACTATTGCCGATGCACTTGAAAAGTCCGAAGCATTTGCGGGACGCCGCTATCTGGTAAAGCTGGATTTTCTTTTCAAGATGATGGGCGGGGAGGGGCTTGAGGACCAGCGCAACGTGATTTTTACCGAGATAAACCGGTGTCTGGTCAGGGCGCTAAAAGAAGAAAATAACGATGATATTGATGATTTTGTTCATAAGATATTCATCCTTCTTAAAAAAACAGTAGCCAATGATCAATACAAGAGTTCAACCCTTGACGGAATCTCCACTCTATCAAAAGAAATATTCCTTCTGAACAACCATGCCCTTGTCGATTATTTGATCGAAGAGCTTGTGAATTTTGGTTTTCAGTATCCGGCGGTAAAGGGAGCAACCGCCGATTGGCAGATACAGGTAAACCCGGCCCATATCAAAAACATCCGTTCCTGGCTGGAGATTATTGCCCTGAAGCCAAGATGGACCAAGAAGCTGCTTTCCGCCCTGATAATAAATCTGAAATTGGGGGGTGTTTTTGTCAGCGATACCGATCTTCTGCAAAAGGATATTTCCAGCCTTCTTAATTCGGATATCCTGCCGGCTTATAACAAGATAAAGCAGCTTCTTCGCATATTTCCCATTTATTTTAGAGAAATCGGCGCCGAAGGGGAACTCCGGACAATTTCTACGGAGGTGGATGAGCTTTCTGCAAGAAACGACCGGCTTATCTATTTTCTCAGGAAGCAGTCGCATGTCGAAAGCAACAGCCTGCTGGTTCCCTTTATCGAGGATATTTTCCGTTACTGGCAATCCGGGGACAAAAAAATCCTGAAAGGCCATCTTCCGGAGGAGGTTTACCAGGGAATTACACCCGCTGGCGAGTATTTTGTCGAACTGAACATAATCTTCAATAAATTGTTTGAGGAAATACATGGTGCAACGAAGACGCTTTTGGAATGGGACATTCCGCAGATAGAAAGAGAAATAAATTCAATCGCAGGCGTGAGCGCCAGGGAGAAGAAGCGCGCCGAACTGATGATCCGCTTGTATCAGCTTTTCAGCCGGAAGTATTTTCATCAGCATGCCGATATCCTGCGGGAGCTGGCAAATCATCCCTTTATCAATCCTGAAAAAATAATCCTCCTGAAACGCGCCCAGGAAAGGGGAGATTGCTACCGCTGCCTCAGCCTTGTGCTGGAGATGCTCGCCGTTTTAAAAGGCAGAATCCTTTCCCCGCAAAAAACCGAATATTTTGAAAACATATATTATAAAAGGCATGTTGCCGCCGGAATTCCTTCGATGTACGGAACCTACCGCGAAGAGAAATTCGAGGCTATGGGTCTGACTTTCCGGCTGGAGAGTTTTTCAGTTCTTCTTTTTGAAAGGCTGCTGGAATCTCTCAATCTGAAATTCATAACCAAAAGCACCCTGATCAAAATCCATAAATACCTGTGGCTGTATATGAAGGCCCTTGATTTGGATGGTGTGGCTACGGAGGGGCTGGTCGGGAAACTTAAGCTGCTTACCAGCGCCTTGCAGATAAGGCAATTTACCATTGAACAATATTTTGATATTTTTCAGTTTATTGCCAGAGGCATTCAGGATATCGCCCGTGATTACTATATCGACGTTCACCAGGCGAGCCTTGGCGTGATTGTCAGTCAACTTGCCAGGGCAGGCCGGGACAGCGAAGATGATGTTCAGAAGCTCAATGAGGAGGAAAGGTTTTATCAATCTTCGGAGACTTTTACCCGCTCGATCATTTCTTCCGCTTTCGGGATGCAGTCCCTGGACGGTTTTGTCAATAAAATAATTGGCGCGTTAAGCGGAGAGCTGGAAAAATTCAAGGATAACACGAACGTTCTTAATCAGGCCATGGCCTATACGCCGGAGCTGGCGATATCCTCTTTGTATCTGAAAAACAAGCGGGTGGACAACCAGATCATGATCGGAAACAAGGCCTATCTGCTAAAAGAGCTGATTGCGCTTAATCTCCCTGTTCCTCCCGGATTTGTCATTACTACCGAGGTGTTCCGCGGCTACGAAGGCGTCATGGGACATAAAAGTATCTATAAAGACCTTGAATTGAGAGTTTACCAGGAAATCAAGGAGATCGAGAGGGTGACCGGCAAGATATTCGGCAATCCGGCCAATCCGCTCCTCTTTTCGGTACGCAGCGGGGCGACCATCTCGCTGCCGGGGATGATGAGGTCTTTTCTCAATGTCGGCATCAATGAAAAGATTGCCGAGGGGCTGGCGCAAAAAAATCAGCACCAGTGGGCGGCCTGGGATTCTTACCGGCGTTTTTTGCAGACATGGGGCATGTTCCGGGGATTGGAAAGAAACATCTTCGATGAAATCATCAACAGTTACAAGGCAAGCCACAAGGTGGCGAAGAAGTTTCAATTCGAGCCGGCGCAGATGAAGCAGCTTGCCCTGTCATACAAAGACGCCATTCTGAAGCGGGGTATAAAAATTCCGGAGAATCCCTATGAGCAGCTACATCACGCGGTAATTGAGGTCTTCGCTTCTTGGAATTCCGAACAGGCGCGGATTTACCGCCATCAGGCGCGCCTTTCCGATGCATGGGGAACCGCTGTGCTGGTTCAGGCTATGGTATTCGGCAATCTGCATGAAAATTCCGGATCCGGCGTCATTTTTACGCGTGACCCGAAGGGCGCATCGCAGGATGTTTCCATTAGCGGAGATTTTATCTTCTGCGTTCAGGGAGACGATATCGTTTCCGGCCTTGTGGAAACTTTTCCTGTCTCCGAAAAACAGCGCATCGCCGAAAAAAGGGAGGCCGCGATATCGTTGCAGACCAAATTCCCGGAAATATACAGGGAACTGGTGCGGATTGCGGAATTATTGGTCTATGAAAAGGGTTACAACCATCAGGAGATCGAATTTACCTTTGAAGATTCGCCTAAGGAATGCCTCTATATACTCCAGACGCGCGATATGGTGCAGCGGGAAAACGGACATACCCGGATCTTTTTAAGCGACAGCGCCCTCGACCAGTCCTGTCTGGGCGCCGGCATCGGGGTAAGCGGAGGTGCCCTGACCGGCAGGGCGGTATATACCGAAGAAGAGATACGGCATTTCCGCGCCAGCGATCCGGGCACAGCCCTCATTTTGATCCGCCCCGATACGGTTCCCGACGATGTCGGCATTATTTTGAAGGCCGACGGCATTCTCACGGCGCGCGGCGGCGGCACTTCCCATGCGGCCGTTACGATCCCCCAGCTCAAAAAGGTTGGCGTAGTCGGTTTCAGCAAACTGCGCGTCTATGAGGCGGAGGGTTACAGCAAGGTGGACGGAAAGACAATCCACAGCGGGGATTTCATCAGCATCGACGGCTGGACCGGGGCCGTTTATATGGGAAGGCACGCCATCAAAACAGAGTGATGCCTCAGTGAAACGTAACCTTCCGGTAAGTCTGCGTGAAAAATTTTGATTTGGCGGTTCGTCGGATGGTTACCTTATCATCATAGCCATGCGGTTTCCGGAACCGGCAAGTTGGAGCTGGGCTGAACGTTCAGCCACTTAAGCATGGCTAAATTTCTGATCGTATGGGCAATGTCGCTGGCATCAAGGGCGGGGCGACGTTTTTGCTTCCATTGCAGGACATAAGACAGGACATCGGTTTCGGCGGGCTTGTCATTACCATTTTTGGCAAGTTCTTTTCCGGCGAAAAGAACTGTTGAGACAATCTCTGCCTGTGTCGTGTTCATGCGAACAAATAAATCTACGTTTTTTTCGATAATCGGCTCCCACTTTGCGATATCGTCCGCATAGGCCTTACGGGCATCGGCAAATGTCTGTCCCGTCCTGACCATAAACATCCGGCCCAACTGCTCCTCCTTTATTAGTCCATGATTTACCAACCGGGTAATCAATTCCTTCAGCTTTGGAGAAAATGGGCCATAACTGCTTTTCATGAAGGCTAAACCTGTCGGCAACCCCTCCATGGTTGCCACAAAGGCAATCTTTTGAAATGTAGTTCTTCCCACCGGCCAATGATAGGGTTGCTGTTCAATCCGGCTAAGAATTTCGACCAGGGCTATCCAGGCAGGTTTTATCCATTGTGCGGTTGGCATCTCGGCAGTCCGTTTTTCCGCATAACCATCACGGTTCAAGAAATCCGGTTTCAGCTCTTCATGGGGCGTGCCATAGGGGGCGTACAATTCAACGGGAATATCCATTGCTTTTATGTATCTATACAGCGTAGGTCCTACAATGCGCCACTCCAGTTGGCCCTGCCCACATCCCAGAGGCGGCACGGCAAGAGAAGTAACGCCCCATTCCCGGTAATGTTTCAACAAATAATCCAGGCCCTTTATGATATCTTTCAGATTGGAAACGGAACGCCAGTGATCCTTCGTCGGAAAGTTAATTATCCATGGCGTCAGCAGGGATGTGTAGATGTACGGCTCACCCAGCTTAACCTCGCCCCGCTTGCATCGCTCCACGTAATCCTTAAACATATCAGGGTATCGGTTCTTGAATTCCAGGGCAAGCCCCTTGCCCATAATACCGACGCAATTAACCGTATTAATTAAGGTCTGGGCCTTTGACTCGAACATATCAGCGATTAAGACATCTATCATAAGCCCTCCTCATCACCTGAAGAATAGATATGGTTTAGCTATAGCAGATACGGAAGCGTTTGTCTTTTGAAAAGAATTCAGCGCTTCATTATAGGAAACGTAAGCGCCTGAAAGATACTTTGGGACGACTTTATCAGGCACCAACACCTCAGCACATTTAATGGATTTGTGTTCCCATTCCTCAATCTGGTTATCGGGATGTGTCCATGATGTGGCAAAAACCATGTCTCTATTAAGATGCTTCAAACCTTCAGGGCATGGGAAAAAGCGTGCATAAACACTTGAAGCGTTATGATCTGAAATAATTACTCCCGGCAAATTCATGACCGCTGGATCGATCCGCAAAATACAAAGATCGGCATGTTTTGCCTGTAAAACGTACATCATCGGATTTCGTGCATCAAAATAAAGATTGACGTAGGCATGCAACGGCAAACCACCCGGTATTATTTTCTTCGCCCGCCTTTCCTGCACATCTGGAGACGCTACCGATACATGAGAGAGTCCACCGGCCTGCTTATGAGAAAGAATGCCGTATTTGCAAATCGAAGGTAAATTACCGATATGGGTAATATAATGAAGCTCTTGTATATCTTGAATATTCACCTATATTGCCTCATCAGAGTAAAGTGATCATTTGCCGCTGCCATTTTCTCCATAGATCAACAAATGCTGGCCTTGGGGAATGGAGACGGTTTCAGGCTTGGAAAATGCACGGTAATTATTAATTGTTATGCCGGTTATCCATCTCATGAAGCTTTTTATTGTTTCCCTTCTATGATTCGTATCTCTTCAATCGTATCCATTTTAGACATGGCTACGCTTACGGGGTGGTTGGGGTTGGATAGATCTTTGTAAACTTTTTCAATGACCTCTATCTTCATTTCATCATTCCAATTATCTTTTAAATCCGAAAAGTTATTTAGGTGCCTGAGCACTTCGGCATCAGCGGCACTGATTTGATCCGGGAGGTAGAGTTCGTAAACTATGGCATTGATCAGGTGTTCGAATAAAGTTGTCCCTCTGTTATGTTTTTTGAGAAAGTGAATATAAGAAACGATATTCGAAAAATTGTTTATATTTAATGAAGTAACAGGAAATATAATTGGGAGTTTCTTCAAATGAATCCCTTTAATATACGGAAAGATATCAGGATTTGTTATCATTCTTTTATTAAAATAATATTCCATTAAACAAGAGTTAATTAAGCCAGTAGCGATACTTAAATTGCTGTTTTGTCCTTTCTTTGGGTAAACGTTGTATATACTTTGATCTGTATAAAATTGTTCGGTATCAAGCACTGCAATCAATTTGTTTCCTGTTTTTCGTACGAGAATTTTTTCCTTCTGTAGATAAATCCTTTCATCGGTATTGCTATGCAACTCTTCCGTTATAAAATTTATAAATAGCTTTTCAGAATTAAGAACATATTTATTTATGTGTTTGCCTTGTAAATACCTCTTGTAATTAGAATTAATTCTTTTGTCCGCAAGAAATTTCTTGATTCCACTTGCAACTATTCCAACGTACACATCAAAAAAATCATCAATCGTTTTTGAATTGGACTCAATCCTGTCAAGTAAAATGTCCTCGTCTGAAGTCGCTTTTATGTTTATGATATAATCATTAGCAGCTTTATCCCATATTTGAGAATTGTAGACTTTACACTCATCAAAATAGCTAAAGTCTAAATCATTTTTCCGGATAGCAGTTGTATTCAAGTTATTCCTTGAATTAATTGCAAATAGAATAATTGAATCCGTCACCGCTTCAAATACTTTGTTCCCGAAGCTTACAATTCTGGGTATATGATATTCTGTTATTAGATATTTCCTAATTTTTTTTAAATATTCATTCTGGAGAAAAGTGCTGGGAATGATATAAGAAAGGAGTCCATGTTTCTTTAAAAGATTTACTCCTTTTTCAGTAAATAGCGCAAAACTGTTTATTTTGTACTCTGCTGAATTGGAGAATAACTTTATTAGCAATTGAACATCTTCTAATTTAACATTAACCTTTTCTTTTCCTTTATATGTAACATATGGCGGATTCCCTATAACCACATCAAAACCTTCCCTCCACCCAAACATCCATTCCGAATCGAAAAAAGGACTGTAGGCGTTCTGGTCGTAAGGATCAAATGCCGCTACCTGACTGGCTGAGTCTTTATTCCAGCCGTCTTTTTCCAAGAGCCCAGATATCTTCTTCCGGAGATCCCGGTCTTTTTTCTGGCAGGCCAGTTTTTCTCTGCGCGTTCTGGCGTTGAAATACTGATGCCGCAATGCCTTGAGATCATCTTCCAATTTTTCGATTTCAGGATTCTTCAAGCTGAGCTGACTTTCACACGTCGATTTTGATTGACTTAATATATGTGGTTTATCCAGGCCAATCAGCGTATTTGCCGCCACAAACTTTGTTTCCAGGTTCGGCAGGCTCAGGATTCCAAAATTTTTCCGGGAGGAATCTTTTTTCTGATCTACAACCAGCGAGATAAAAAAACGAAGCTTGGCGATTTGAACGGCAATCGGTTGAATATCCACGCCGTATATGCAGTTTTCAATCAGATAAAGCTTCCGTCCGTAATCCAGCTCATTGTTGGCAAAGGCTGCTTCAATATGGGCAATTGATTCCTCACGGATAGTCGGATCGTCAATTTGCCTGGCTTTTGAAATCTGTCGTTCCTTCCATTTTGCATTTTGCGGATCTACTTTGTGCAGTACAAGGGCAAGTTTGTGCAAAACGCCCATGGGAAAAGCGCCGGAGCCGCAGGCCGGATCGAGGATCTTACAGTTGTCAATGGCGTCAATAAGCGTCTTTGTCTCTCTTGCGGTGAAGGCATGCTCTTTTTCCGTATAGGAAAATAGTATTTCCAGACCTGCGTCGGCATCACCCGGCAACATTCCCGCTTCTGCTTCCAGCTTCTGTTTGAGGTAGGCTTTCAGGCTTTCATCCACCATGTAGTTGACGATTTCACGGGGCGTGTAGAAGCTTCCCGTCTGCTTGCGGGCTGTGGTTTGGGTTTCCGGGTTGTAGCTGGCCAGAAGATTTTCAAACACACGCCCCAGGAGTTCCGGGTCGAGCGCGATTTCTTCTTCGACGGGTGTGTTTTCCACCACGGTGAATTTATAGGCGAAGAAAATATTGAACAGGCCCTTGACTTTATAGCGTTTATTCTTTGTGCCGTAGGCGGCATTGAGATCATAATCCTCTTCCTCGCCAAAAAACAGAAAATCCGGAACAACGGCCTGCTTTTTGGGGTTACGGGAAAAGCCGTCGCCGTAAACCACTTTATCGTGATCGTCTTCTTTATCGAGACAATCAAAAAGCCCGCCATTCAGAAAGGGGATGTCTTTAAACAACGCGAGAACGTCTTTTTCGCCAATGGCAAAATCTCCGGCATAGCGATAGAGGTTTTTTACGCCGTAATTGTCTCTATTTTCCTGAAAAGTTCCCTCCCTGGCAAACCCGCGTTCGTTCATTCGCTGATTGAGGGTGGCGAAAAAAAGGTTCTGCAGGATGGCGAGGTAATAAATGTCTGATTTTCTGTTGTTCAAAAAGGTCTTGAGGATTTTTTGCATCTCACGGCGATCAAACAAGGCATCGGGAATTAGACTTTTTTCTTTGATAAACCAGACGAAAATAATCCTGGTAATCAGCCGAATCAGGCTGGTGGCGTTGCGGATATCCTTGTTTTTCTCGACGTCATCCGGGAAGGACACATAATCCATCGCCCAGAAATACCAGTTGGACAGCTCTTCATAGAAACTTTTGTTCAGCTCCTTGGTATCCAGTGTTTTTTGCCAAGCATTATGCAGTTCTACAAAGTTGGTAAAGGCATATTTGCCTTGCAGCTCATCAAAGGAAAGATCGGATAGAATTTCCAGATGCGCCCGGTGCGGGTTTTCGATCCTGATATCTTTGATGAGAGTGACTTTCTCCAAAACATCTTTGTTTTCGTCTTTCTTGTGCTGGCGGCGGTTGATGACCGCCAGCGTGAGACATTGACCATATTTAAACAGTATCATTACCGGCATGGGGAACAAATGGTTCACCTCGCGGGTAATGTTGCTGAGATCCGTGCGACTGTATTGGTCTTTAGATAGGGCGATAGTGAAAAAGAGGTATGTTTCAATGATGGTGCTATCTACTTTTCTGGTATCAAATAACGATATTTGCCGGCGCACTTCATCCTTGGAAAGTTGAAAGAGCAGGTCAACGTATTGCCAGTCTTGGACAAGCGCCTTGTCTTCGTGAAATTTGGACTGGTCAATAACGAAGGATTCTTTGAAGGTGGCATAGTTGGTTTTATCGAACGGCGCCTGGCGGTTGGTATTGTAGCCGAGCGCTTCAAAAAGATTCAGGGCGTTGGCAGATAGTTGACCGGCGCCAAATGCCCCAAGAGAAGCACTGATTTTTTGCTTGATATCAACGTTTGCCATTTTGTTACCTCAGCACAAGCCAGGTGATCAGTTCAAAGTTGTTCACTTCATTGATCTGTCTGGCTTTTGGTATGATCAGCGCACTTCGGTCAGTCAATAATTTCTGCGTCCCGCGCTTTTTAAAAACACGAATGATCTCATCAACCGCCTTCTTTAAAAGCTCGGCATACTTTTCCATCTTTTGACCATTATCGGTCTCGGCATTGAAAATATCGCAGAGATATTGATACGGTTCCGTTTGCCCCTGACATAAAAGCCTGTAAATCTCCAGGATTTGTTTGGCATTCGTATAATTATACCTTACCGTGCCGTCGTCACGGATATACACCAGGAAATATGGTTGCAGGGGATTCACTTCTTCATTGCCATCCGTCACGCCCTTTTGCCTCAGGCAGTAAATGGCGCCGGGTTTGATAATTTCCTTTTCCGTCTGAGAGAAGTTTTTGCTGCTGGCTGAAGACGAAGCTTCGTCGGATGGCGATGGTATGACTGCGTAAAGTCCGAACGGTGCATTCTCCAATTTCTCACGATTGGCAGTTATGTATCCGAGAAGCTCTATGCGGAAGTCATCGAGGGTGAAATCGGTGAGCGATACATCTTCATCCATATCTTCCAGATCGAGGACTTCTTCCTGGAGCTTCTTAAGCTGCCGATTTCGATATTTTAAATCTTCCGATATTAATTCTTCGAGCTGCTCTGTATTGAGAATATTGTCTTCTCCCGTTGCCGTCACATCGACCAATGCCATGCGGGCTTCGACCCGTTCCTTGAGATTGATGTAATTATCAAGGTCTTTTGTCGGCCAGAAATTGACCAACTGAATTTTGGAATTAATACTCCCCAGCCTGTCGATACGCCCGAATCTCTGGATAATGCGCACCGGATTCCAATGAATGTCGTAGTTGACAAGATAGTCGCAATCCTGGAGGTTCTGCCCTTCACTGATACAATCTGTGGCTATCAGGATGTCTATCTCGCCTTGCTGCGGTGCGGATTTCATTTTTGATCTGTTTTTCGATATGGGAGAGAAGTTGGTCAAAATACTGTCGTAATCATTTTTGCCGAAGGTTGTTCGTGTATGATTTCCCGAAACCAGCGCACAATTCACATCTATGCTATTTTTTATCCACCCTGACAAATTATCGTAAAGATATTGAGCGGTATCCGCAAAGGCCGTAAAGACAAGCACCTTTTTATTGTCTTTATTCGTCTGATGCCTGATTTTATTTTCAATGAGCTTCTTCAATTCATGCAGTTTTGCGTCTCTATCCGGGGTAACGGCTTTGGCGTTATTATACAGATCGACGAGCGCGGCCTTATCCTTGCCCAAATCCGTAAGCCATTCATTCAGTCGCAGATCGGCGAGGTCAAACTTGAGTTTTTTACCAACCTGCCACTGCTCAACATCTTCCCCGTCCTCTTCAAGCTCTTCTTCGTCGGGTTGCACGTCTTCGAGAGTTTCCTCCTGGGAAGAAATTTTATTCTTGATGAATAATGCAATTTTCTTTTCCAGGCTTTCGATCTTTTGAATAGTCCTATCCAGCGATATCTCAAATGATTCAATGGAACTTTCAAGCCTCTTCAGATAATTGACCTTCATCATGCCGATTAGAAAGTTTTCACGATCTGCCTGTTTGAAGGCGAGAACCTCTGTACCGGCCAACTCCTCATACTTTTGCTTCTTTTCTTCTTGCACATAAGCCGAAGGATTAAAGATGGATAATTTGTATTCTAAAATTTGCTTGTTCAGACGGTCATACGTCGGGAATCTATTTTTTAAATCTATTACCGGGTAAACGGAATATGGTTTGAGCCTTTCGGGAAATGATCCAATGGATTCAAGTTTATAAAAAGATTTAATATGCTTGCGGCTGCGCGCGATCGTTAATTCATCAAGCAGTTTGAAAAATGCTGAATCGAGACGTTCTAAAAGGTCTTTCAGTGTCCTTTGCCTGGTTCGCTTGCGATCCGCCCAGGTTGTAAAATTTGCCTGCGCAGTCTTCAGCGTCAGGGAAATATCTTTGATGCCGCATGATTCAAACAATGCATCGTCTCTTCCCTCCGTTATCAGGGCAATTTGATTTCTCAAGTCGCGCAATGTGTTATTGACCGGTGTCGCCGACAGCATCAAGACCCGCGTCTTGACACCCGATTTGATGATCTTTTCCATGAGCCACTTGGCACGATTCATCTTGGTGGTTCCATCATCCTTTGTTCTCTCTACAGGATTGCCTTTGAAGTTGTGTGATTCATCGATGACGACAAGGTCATAAGCGCCCCAATTGAAGTTGTCCAGATCGATTCCGTTCGCGTCAGACCGTCCTGAATTTCTCCCCATATCGGTATGATAAAGAACCGTGTAATTAAAACGATCTTTAACAAAAGGATTGAGTGCGTGATTCTGGCCCGCCTGGTAAATAGTCCAGTTTCCGGTAAGCTTTTTCGGGCAAAGTACGAGAACACGGCTGTTTGACAATTCAAAATACTTAATAACCGCCAATGCCTCAAAGGTTTTGCCAAGCCCAACGCTATCGGCGATAATGCAGCCGTTGAGCTTCAATATCTTATTGATGGTGCCTTTAACGCCGTCCTTTTGAAAATCATACAGGGCATTCCATATCTCGCTTTCAAAAAAACCGGTTCTTTCGTTGAGCAGGCCGCCTCTGGCCTGGTCATCCAGATAGTTTTCAAAAATGTGGTATAGCGTTTTAAAGTAAATGAATTCAGGTTCATTTTCCGCATAGAGTTGAGCCAGGTACTTTAAAACGTCATCCTTGACATCCTCCACAAGACCGGATGCGTCATTCCATATTCCGTCAAACCACTGTTTTAATTCCTGGCGATCCCGGTCGCTGTCGATTATCATGTTCAGCTCGATATTATTGTTTCCCCCCAGGCCAAGACCATTAACAGTAAAGTTTGAGCTGCCGACAATGGCTTTTTCAATGCCACTTTCCTGGGTAACATGGTACATTTTCCCATGCAGGAAATTTGGTTTAACCATTGATCGAATATCTACCTTCTCCCGAATCCAGTCTGAACAGGCAACGGCAACAGATTTTTGGGTTAGCCTTTGTTCAATGGGAATAATCAATTGGTCGTCTTCTATTTTAAAACTTCGATGATTTTTCTTGCCGGGATCAACAGATTTTATGAAGGTAGGTTCGCCGAATAAAAACCGCAGGCGCTCTATTTGATCAAGCTCAGATCTCAAATGATGATATGCGTAGATTGTAAAATATGCGGAGACAATGGAAACATTCGAATTGCTTTTTATAATCTCTTGCAAGAAATTACCGACATTGCCGTATTGATGGTTATCTCTGATAGAGGCGCTTGTCATCAGATTATTATCTCCAGAGCCAATTGCAAAACTCCCAACGCTGTCATTCCCGCGACGCTTCTGGGCGGGAATCCAGTTTTTAACTATCTGAAATCATGGATGCCCGACAAAAGCATTCGGGCATGACACTGAGTTTTGCAATTGCCTCTCCATTATTGCATTAAAGAATATGCCATCTTCTTAATCCTTTTTCCGATCAGCTCCTCCATCGTGGTAAAGTAAATGCTCAAACCGACCGGACATGCCTTCAGGGCAAGTGATAAGGCTATGTGGGTAGGCTTTTCCAATTCATGAGAGGTATGGAAGAGAAAATTGCCAGACTTCTCAGGCATGCCTCACCCTGCCTGAGAAGCCTGGACTGTAGGCTTTTTACTCTCTCACAGATTCAAATTTTTGTGAATGTATGTCGTCAGATCGCCGAGGCGGTTGGTGTAGCTGCCGTATTCGTTGTCGTACCATCCGAAGATCTTCGCGTGAATTACCGGAATGCGAACATTCTTTTCCTCGAGCGCTTCATGAACCGCCGCCGGCAGATTGGGGATGTCCGAGAGATCGAAATCGATAAAGGCCGTCCGGGTATGGTTGAACTGCCCCTCGATGACGATGGCGGCATCCATGCCAATCAAGTCGGTGGGTACGTTCTGTTCTTCCGAATAGACAACCAGATGTTCGGGATCATTGGCGGATGCCTTTTTGTAGATGCTGTTGAGGCTGTTCCGGTTGAGCGGGGTTGCCCCGCCGTTTTTAGGCGCCGGAAAGGTGATGTTCAGGACGATCAGGGATTCCGTTGTCGTCGGCACCCGGATCGAATCCGCCATGAAACCGATGTCTTTTACCTCCGGGATCACCTGGATCAGGGCTTCGGCGGCATTGGTGGAAGTCAGGATGATGTTGTTCAACGTGCTGCGGTTTTTCCGAAGATCCTTTTCCCCGGCCTTCGGCGTCTTGTCGAGGATGCTCTGCGTATTGGTTGCCGCATGAATCGTTGACATCGAGGCGGTGAGGATTCTGCTGGTCGCCTCCTCTTCCAGAAGTGGTTTCAGCATGTGCGCCAGACCCGTGGTCGTGCAGGATGCCGCGGAGACAAGCTGGTGTTTTTTATGGTCAAATGCGGTATGGTTGATGCCGTAAATCATTGTTACCGCTTCGCCCGGCATCGGCAGAGCCTTATTTTTAATTTTAAACGCCGAGGAGTTGATGACAATCTTCGCCCCTCCGGCCAGGTGCCCGCGCAGGGAGCCGTTTTTTTCATCCGCCGGCAGCGTCGGATCCTGAAATTTCCCGGTACAGTCCACAACAACATCGGCGCCGTAGTCCCGCCAGGCGATTTCTGCGGGATTTCTTGATTCGCGTAAAATTTTTACGGGGATGCCGTCGATCAGAAGTTCACCCTTCTTATCATCGACGATTTTCACAAGTCTTTCCGCTTTGATGCCGTACAGAAATTTGTGCAGGGGCCCGTAGGTCGCATCTTTTTCGATCGTTTGGGCAATTGCGGCAAGCCCGGTGCCGACCTCCCGCCCCAGATTGACGACAATTTCCTGAAAATATTTTCTTCCGATATGGTGCCAGAGCGTAAGTTTCCCTATCCTTCCCAAGCTGTTTATTCCCAGAACCGGTTTTCTGTTTTCAAAAACCTCTACCTGACTCATAAGCGACCATCCTTTCTTTTAATAAAAAATTAATGGTTGAAGAGAAAAAAACGGCTGTGTTTATCCAGGTCTTGAGTACCCGATGATTGTTTCAACGGCTTTTTGTTATGCCGACCCGGTGGCAGCAGGGAGAAACCGGGCAGATGCTGCAGATTGGCGAAACGGGCCTACAGATGTTTCTCCCGAAGGAAACCAGCAGCGTATTGTACTTTATCCAGTACTGTTTCGGCAGCTTTTTCCGGAGGGCAAACTCTGTTTCCTCCGGGTTCTTTGTCTGCACATACCCGAGGCGATTGGAGATGCGGTGTACGTGTATGTCCACGCAGATACCCGGTCCGTTGAAGCCGATGGCCACGACGAGATTGGCCGTTTTTCTGCCGACTCCGCGCATCGTGAGGAGTTCCTCAATGCTGTCCGGCACCCGGGAGGCGTAGCGGTCAATCAGCGTCAGACAGACTTCGTGAATAGTTTCCGCTTTGTTGCGGTAGAAGCCAACCGGGTAGATAGCCCTCCTTATCTCCTCTGTTGTCAGCGCCGCCATTGCCGCGGGCGTGTCGGCGAGGGAAAAGAGTCTTGCGGTCGCAAGCGCGGTTACCTCGTCTTTCGTGCGCAGGCTAAGCAGGGTCGAGATAAGTATTGCAAAGGGATCGCGATGTTCCTCCGCCAGTTTTGTAACAACCGGCAGCTCTTTTTTTTCGAGCGCCTCCTCAATCAGTCCGATGATGGTTCCGATAGAAAGATTGTCCATAACCCCCGGGTTTATTCATAACCTTCGTCGTTGGCCAGCATGTCCAGATGGAGGGTCGCAATGTCTTCGACGTCCAGGTCCACTTTCTTGTTCGTGTGGCGGAAGTCAACCATCTTTATATAGCGCTTGCATTTATTGCAGACGTCCACCCGATAGTGTTCATCGCCTTCGATGGTAAAATAGGCGAGGGTCTGTTGCTCCTCATTCCCGCAGAAGGGACATTTGATCGCCTCATACTGCCATTCGAATCCGCACTGATTGCAGAAAAGATAGCGGTTTTCCGCTTCGCCCCTGACTTCGCCGATTTTTGGCTCCCGACCGCAAACGGGGCAATATCCCTCCTGCCAGCCGATTTTGCTGATTGTTTTACCATAGGCGGATGCGACTATTTCGAGGGCCGGCCGCAGGCTCTCTTCGAGGAAAAGTTCCACCAGGTCGAATGAGGCATCCTCCTCTCCGGTTTTTTCCAATTCATTTTCTTCCGGACCCTGGTTGAAAGATTCGTAGATGAGATCGTTGAAAAGGACTTCGCCGCCGGTTATTTTGGCGGCCATTTCTTTGGTTTCACCCGGCGCCCGCTTTTCCGCGATCTTTAAAAGTTCAAGGAAATAATCCTGTGGTTCGGAAAGATCATAATCCGCGAAAGAAAAATCGATAAGCGGGAAACCTCCCTCTACCTTTGCCTTGATCAGCTTTGCATCGACGGCGAATATTTCCTTCTGTATCCGGCGCCGGTATTCCTCGCGCAGGATCAGAATCTCTTCCAGTATATCAAGCAGCTCTGCATATTGGGGATTCAAGGAGCGATGACTTTGGATCGTCCGTAAAGAGTCCTTTAAGATAGTGGCCATGTTGTTGATCTCCCTTGTTTTTTTCTTTACCGTCGGAGTTTATACATCCTTTCTATCGCAGGTTCAAGAGATATTTGAAGCGAGCGGGCGTTTTTTTCTTGACATTCCTTAGGGTTTTTCTTTATTGACTCAGTAAGAAATAAAACGTCAGGAGGAATTATGGGAAAGGTTGCAATCATAGGTGTTGGACAAAGTACCTTCGTCCGGAGTTATCCCGGATCGATCAGAGAGTTGGCCTTCGAGGGTTTTAAGGAGGCCATGCAGGACGTCAAAATAAAAACTGCCGACATTGGCGCATCCATCATTTGTTCCGCGCCGGAATACGACAAACAGCGCTCGCCGGCCGGTGTTCTGGCCGAGTATCTCGGTCTTAACCCCCAGCCGACATTTTACGTGGAAAGCCTTTGTTCATCGAGCAGCATGGGCTTGAGAATGGCCTACGCGCTTGTTGCCTCCGGATTGCACGACGTGGTGGCGGTGATCGGTTTTCAAAAAATGTCGGAAATCTCTTCCGCCGAATCCCAGGAGCGAATGGGGCGCGGCGCCGACATCCAGTGGGAAAGCCCCTTTGGCACCATGATGCCGGCCTACTACGCCATGCATGCCCAGGCGCACATGGCAAAATATGGGACAACCTCCGAGGATCTGGCCTTGATTCGAGTTAAATCAGGAACATACGGTCAGGATAACGAGAAGGCCGTGTATCGCAAGGGCGTGACGCTGGAAATGTTTTCCCAGCCCGATAGCCCCATGGCCGGTCCCGTGGCCACCCCTTTGCGGGTGGGAGACTGCTGCGCCAACGCGGACGGCAGTTCCTGCGTGATTGTGGCCAATGAGGAAAAAGCGAAGGCATTTTGCAAGAAACCCGTCTGGATCATGGGACTTGGGTCGGCAACCGCGCCGGTAAACATGGCGGGGCGCGACTCCTTTTCCGGTCTTGCCGCCGCGCGTGCGTCTGCTGCGCAGGCCTACAAAATGGCCGGCATTACCGCCAAAGATGTTGATGTGGCGGAAGTGCACGATTGCTTTACCATTGCCGAGATGATGGCCTACGAAGACCTCGGCTTCGCCAAACCGGGGGAGGGAAGAGACCTGATTCGCAGCAAGGAAACCTACAAAGAGGGGAGCATCCCCGTGAATGTGGATGGCGGACTGCTCTCCAAGGGCCATCCCATTGGCGCCACAGGAGGTTCTCAGATAAGGACAATCGTCCTGCAGTTGAGAGGCGAGGCAGGGGGAATGCAGGTAAAGGATCCGGAGATTGGCTTGGTGCACAACATAGGCGGCGTCGGTCTTTATGGGAACGTCACCATTTTGGGGAGGTAGAAATGAACAACAAAAAAGAGGTAGATGCACGCTTCAAAAAATTCGGGACGGTAAGCTTCACCTCCCTTACAAAAACCAACGATTTTATAACTTACCTCGAAGAGGACAAGGTTATGGCGACCCGCTGCCGGACATGCGGCAGGGAGTACTTCCCGCCCCGTGCGGATTGTTACAACTGCGTTTCCAGTGATATGGAATGGTTCCCCGTCTCCGGCACAGGCAAACTTCTTACCTACAGCAAGCTTCAGTATGCCCCGGTTGGCTTCGAAGGAGACCTGCCTTACTCGATTGCGGTTTTGGATTACGGCGCCTATAAGGTTTTCGGGCGCATTGCCGGAGATGTCCCCGAGGGGGAGATAAAGGTAGGCATGGAGATGAAAGCCGCAGTGAACAATTTGCCGAACGGCCAGATAAACTTCGTTTTCCACAAGGCATGAAGTCCTGGTTTCCGGTAAATGGCGATAAATGGCAGCATAATACTATTTCTGTTCGCTAAACTTGGAGGACGCGCTCCGACGCGTCCGCCAAGTTTGGAAATCGTTTGTGAAGTTAATATCTAATAGACTCTTTGCCTTCAGGGATTGTCTTTTTTAACGTCTTGCTTTAACCGCTCAAGTTCCTCACGGTACTGTTCGGCCTGAACCTTGATCTGCTCCATCTCATTTCTTGTCTTTTGCAGTTTTTCCTCTTGTTTTTTCCGCTCTTCCCGTGTCTGGTCTTCAATCGAGTCCAAGCCTATATAAACCGCGAGGATGCCGCCGAGGATCAGCAGGATGGGGATAATGCCCTTCAAGGCGATGATAAAAGCGCTCCACCACAGGGAAAACCCAATGATGCCAAGAACAACCGAAACAATGCCGCTGATGAGCATGGACATCGACCTTACCTCCTGATGGGATAACTTTTCCTGATGGGATATCTGGAACTATCCTTCTGTAATTATTGCCTTTACATTGAACAATGAGGCTATTTTTAAAATAGCTTTATTAGTGACGTCTCTTACCATTTAAGAGAATGTCTGACAAGCAGAAATTCGGTTTGCGCTTTTGCAAGGCACGGTACGCAATTCTATGCCGCAAGAAGGCAGGATACTCATGACGGATTTTCATCATTGGTTAGCCCCGCTTGGCTCTGAAAAAATTTAGTTCGCATTTTATTAATCCAGGATATATGGTATGGATGCACATGAACAAGCTGGCGCTATTGATTTTAAACAGGCAGAGAAAGATTCTGCACTTAAGGGCAGGCAATACAATGAAAATAATGAAAATAAAGTTTGGCAAAAGCGGCGATAAAGTTGATGCTTTTGGAATAAGGTTTTATGGGGATATTGACGAAGCGGGCAAACAACTTGGGAGCATCAGCGAAATTTTTTCTGACTCAACTGATGCAGGCATTATAAAAAATAAAAGAATCACCCTCTGGTTTACTTTTGCCAAGATTCATTCCTATGAGAAGGCGTCAAAGCTGCTTGATGATTTGGTGGCTGGATTAAGGACGGAGGGATATGAGATTATCTTTTCGTCTATTGATGATCTTGTCGATACAACCTCCCCCGAATATAACGGTACGCCCGAAGGCAGTTTCCCCACTTCTCAGAGAATACATGGTTATAACGCGGCAGGCGGTTTTTCCGCCACAGCCGAAAAAAAAGATGATAAATTGAGATTTTCATTCGGGGAAATTGAAACAATCGTGAGTTTGCTAAAAAAATTCGGGAAAATGGCCTATGGGCGATCCTTAATGAAAGCAATATAAGAATATGCTCAAGGGGCAGCGAAGCCGGATATAATTTCAGTTGCGGCTCTGCCGTTATTCCTGATTTTCGGGCAATTGCAATTGTTCTTTTGTATTTATTGATGATTTTCAGAATTAGTCGTTTTATGCAGGTTTCCCCTGGCAAGAGAGGCAAAAATGCCGGCAAAACAAAGAGCGGCGAAAACAGTGAACCCTGTCCGGGCGCATTTCATGAAGATGTCGTGGTATTCAGGGGTTATCTGCACCTTGCCGAGGTAGAGGGAAAAGAGCAGCATGATTATTCCCATACTGAACATCTGGCCGGTCAGCCGCATGGTTCCCAGCATCCCCGAGGCGGCGCCGTAAAACCTTTTTTCAACGGAGGACATCGCCGCGTTGGTGTTGGGCGACGAAAAGAAGCCGAAGCCGATTCCCATAACGGCCTGGCAGAAAACAACATATCCGAGGCTGGTTTCTTTTTCGAGAAAAGAGAGAAGGACAAGCCCCAGCGTGGTCGCCCCCATTCCCGCCGACGCCAGCAGGCGCGGTTCCATTCTGTCGGAGAGGCTGCCGGCAAGCGGGGAAAAAATGACCTGCATGACCGGCTGGATAATCATGATCATCCCGGCATGCTCGGCAGTCAGACCGTGGATATGCTGAAGGTAGAGACTCAAAAGAAAGATGATCGCAAAGGTTGCCCCGTAGTGGATAAAGGCGGACAGGTTCGAGAATTTGAAGGTCCGGTTTTTGCTGAACAGGGTGATGTCCAAAAGCGGATTCAATGCTCGTTTTTCCCAGACGACGAATCCATAAAGCCCGACCAATCCTCCCAAAATCAGCGCTCCCGCGGACAGCGTCGGCAGGATGGAAAAACCGTACATCAGGGCGACCAGCGACAGACTGTAGATCAGGGCCCCGGCGGGATCGAATCTTTCTCCCTTTGCCTCTCGCCACTCTCCGGTCATTTTCCAGAAAACGAGGATGGTGATGAGCAAGCCCAGCAAGGCATTCAGAAAGAAAATGCTCCGCCAGCCCAGATGCTCGGTCAGCAGTCCGCCGAGCAAGGGCCCCACCGACAGGCCGGTATATACGGCTGCAACATTGATGCCGAGCGCCCGGCCCCGTTCCTGTTGCGGATAAACGGAGGTCAAAATCGCGATTCCGGTTCCAAAGATCATTGCGCCGCCGAGCCCCTGCATCCCGCGAAAGAAGATCAGGCCGGCTTCCGAAGACAGCAGGGCGCACATGACGGAGGCCGCGGAATCGATGATGATGCCGGCGAGAAAAATCTTTTTTCTTCCGTAAATATCGGCGATCCGCCCGAAAGGGACTAAAAACATCGCTGCGGCAAGCAGATACGACGTGGCGATCCAGCCGAGCGAAAGTGCGCTTAGCGACAACTCCCGGTCGATTGACGGCAGGGCAATATTGACCGAGGAAGACGTGAAGGGGGTCAAAAAGGAGCTCAGCGCGGCGATCAGGGCGATGACGGATTTATTGATCTCTTTTTTCGAACTAATCGCTGGGTTCAAAGCATTTTCCTGTCGCTGCGAATCTTTATTGCCCGTCTGTTGCTGTAAAAGCTGCGGGGGAGAGATAGCACACCTTTTTTGACGGGCGCAATGATTTTGTTTAACTATCCAGAGCACATCATCCTGGTTGCTATTTAGGCGCGAATATTGTAGGAGAACCCCATGAAAACACCTTTGTCGGGATACGCGGGCATCTATCAGGGAACGGCGCTGATCGCCGATCCGATTTACCGTTATGCATCCTTTACAGTGCCGTGCGGCAATGACGGCGAAAAGACCGAAAAAGACCTGATCGACTCGCCCTGGGTGCAGCGGCTCCGGCGGATCTACCAGCTCCAGAGCGCCCGCTGGGTTTATCCAGCCGCGGAGCACACGCGCTTCCAGCACTCCCTGGGAACCATGCATATGGCGGGCGGGTTCGGGCGGCGCCTCTATCCTTCCCTGAAGGAGGTATGCCCGGATGTTCCTTCCCAGAATTTTATCGAAGAACTGCTGCGGGTTGCCGGTCTTTTGCACGATGTGGGCCACGGTCCGTACGGCCATTTCTTTGACGACAATTTTCTTGACAGCTACAATATGACTCATGAGGATCTCGGCCGGCTGATCATCTGCCGGAAGCTGGGACGTATTATCTCCCGGATCGGCCGCAGCCCGTCCGGCGCTTTTGCCGAAGGCGAGCTGCTTGATCCGAAAATGGCGGCCTTTCTGATTCGCAAGCCCCAGGGCGGAGATGATAAGATGCCTCGCTGGTTGCAGATGCTTCGTCAGCTTTTTTCCGGAACATATACTGTCGATAACATGGACTACGTGCAGCGCGACGCTTTCATGACGGGATTTTCCCTCGATATTGTCGATATCGAGCGCCTCTGCTTTTACACCTTCTTTACGAAAGACGGACTTACGCTGCACCAGGCCGGGATTTCCGCGTTCAACCGCTTTCTTAACGCCCGTTTGAACCTCTATTCCAATGTCTATTTTCATCGCACAACCCGGGCGCTCGATCTGCATCTCCACGAGATATTTCGTGATACGGTGGCGCTGATTATGCCCGTAAGCCCGGCCCTCAATCTGGAAGCTTACCTCGATTTCGACGAGTGGCGCCTTTTTGGCGAGGTGCGTTTGTGGCTGAAAAGCCCCGATTCTCAAAAGCGGCGGCTGGCCCGGGAATGGGAAAAACTTCACAACCGGGAGGTAAAATGGAAAATGTCTTTCGCCGCGGAGTTATCGATAGACCAGCTCCAGAAGGGAACGGGCTTCGCCGGGGCCGCCGATTATGAAGCCAGAATCCGTTCATTTTTGCCTTCATCCCTGAGGAAAAAGGTCTTCCGTGTTGATTTGGCTACCCAGGATCCCCGCCCGCTCAATCCGATGGCGGATACGGAAAAAAAGGTCAATATATTTGAGCCGGCGACGGGCGCGATCTCCATGGAACCTCTGCGGGACATATACCGCTTTATCCCGGCCCGGATTGTCCAGCTCCGGGTCTTTTCCCTCGATCACGAGCATGACGATCTGCTGGCCCGCGCGGCGGAACGCGCCCTTGCCTCCCTGGGCGGGATTTCCCGGACGAATATTTGACGATGAGCTCTGATTTGGAACAGGAACGGCGGCGCAACGCGGAAACAACCGATATCACCCTTTTTGTCCGTACCTCCGGCGAGGAGAGCGCCCAGTGGAACCGTCGCATGATCGTCGAGGCACTTATCCGTGAGGCGCAGCTCGACGAGGCGACCGCCGATGAGATCAGCAAGGAGGTGGAGAAACAGATTTTTGCATCCGGGATAGGCATGCTGACCACGGCGCTCATCCGGGAACTTGTTGACGCCCGCCTGATCGAAAGGGGGATGGAGCAGGCACGACGTCTGCACGCCCGACTCGGCTTTCCCCTCTACGATGTCCGACAGCTCATCTTTCATCGCAACAAGGAAAACGCCAACGTTCCCCATGACCCGGAAGGGACAAATCTGGCCCTTGTCGAGGGGATAAAACGCGAATACGCCCTGCACGATGTATTTTCCCGGGAGATTGTCGAAGCCCATGTTTCGGGCGACATCCATCTGCATGGCTTGGGTTACGTTGACCGTCCCTACGGCTTTTTTCAATCGCTCGAATATCTCAAGCTATTTGGCTTGAAACTGCCCAATTTTGTGACAGTAGCCGCCCCTGCCCGCCATCCCGAGGTGCTTTTGGCCCACATGGTGCGCTTTGGCGCCTCCTTGCAGGGGCATATCTCCGGCATGATCGGCTGGGACGCGGTAAACATCTCTTTTGCCCCCTACTTAGCGGGGATGGAAGACGGCCAGATCGAGCAGTTTGCGCAGATGCTTGTTTACGAATTCTCGCAGCTAACCTCGTCGCGTGGCGGACAGGCGATCTTTACCGATATCCATCTGTACTGGGAAGTTCCTGATTTTATTTCCGAACTTCCCGCCATCGGCCCGGGCGGAAAGCCTACCGGCCGCACCTTTAGGGAGCATGGCGAGGACGCGCGGCGCTTTGCCCGGGCGCTGATGCGGGTTTACCGGAAGGGCGACGCGGCGGGCAAGCCGTTCATCTTTCCCCGGCCTATTGTCCATATTACGGAGCGATTTTTCCAGACCGCGGGACACGAGGCATTTCTGGAGGAGGCGTGCGGTGCTGCCGCGGCCATGGGCAATCCCTGTTTTGTGCTGGAGCGGGGGGCGGCGGTCGGCCTTGCGCCCGGAGCGGGCTTCGCTTTTCCCGGGGTAGAGGCAAAAGAACCCTGTAAAAGGCGCTATGCGTCGATTCAGAATGTTACGATCAATCTTCCCCGGCTCGGATATCGCGCCTTGGAGATGGATGACGACAGGCTGTTTTCCCTGCTTGACGAAACCCTCGCGAAGGCCGTCAAAGCGCATCTGCAAAAAAGGGATTTCATCGAGCGACTGCTTGCCTCCGGCGATTCGGGACCGCTGGCGATGCTCGGCATGAAAAGCGACGGTTTGGCCTACCTCCGGATGTCCGATGCGGTTTATCTGGTTGGGATGACGGGTCTCAATGAACTGGTGAAGATAAGGACAAAAGGGGAACTGCACGATTCCGAGGAGGCGCTCGTCCTGGGTATGGCGATCATCGGGTATATGAAGGAAGAGGTGGAGCGATTGTCCGCAAGCCACGGGATGAAATTCCTGCTGGAACAGACGCCCGCGGAGACAACCGCCTACCGCTTTGCCCGCCTTGACCTGAAGAGCTTCTCCCCGCTGGCTGGGCATTATGTGCTTGGCAATATTGCAAAAAATGAGATTTACTATACGAATTCCACCCACCTTCGTCCCTCGGCGCCGGTTGATCCCCTGACGCGGATCCTCCGGGAGGGGCATTTCCACCCTTTTGTGCAGGCCGGCTCGGTTACCAACATAGAATTGGGCGCGTCGGAGCCGCCGGCGTCGGAGCTTGCCGAACTTATCATGCGTGCCTTTCGCGAAACCAGGAACAACCAGATAGTCTTTTCCCCGGAATTTACCTCCTGCCTGAGCTGTGGGGCCGCCATGCGGGGTCTTCGCGCGGCGTGCAGTTTCTGTGGTTCAAAAGAGGTGGATGGCCTGGCGCGCATAACCCAATATTACAGCTTCACCTCCGGATGGAATCGAGGGAAGCGCGCCGAGCTCAACGACCGCCGCCGGGTATGGTAAAAGGTGACAGATTTATTGTGCCTTACCGCAGCGCAACAACGAGGCATCAGAATAATTTCAATAACTATATTCGCCATGACATCTATTCAAACAAGCTGATTCGCCGGTTCCCTCAATTTCGCCCTCTTTCACATCGCGAGCAATTACCAGGATTGGCAATACGACTGGGAAAAGTCTTATCTGCAGTCCACCGAGGATTTCATTTTTCCCAACACATTTCTGACGATGCGGCAGTTTCTGGAAAAATTCTCCTCCCGGACGACAAAACCGGAATTCGAGATCTATGACCTCGGGATGGTCAACAATCTGGTTTTCCTGAATGGCCTGGGGCTCGCCGTTTTACTGGCGGGGATGGCACCGGGAAGGGTACTGTGACGGAGGATGAAAAATGAAGCTTCCTTATGAATCGGTATTATTGCGTGTTTTTATCGGCGAAAGCGACAAGACCAACGGTCGCCCGCTTCATGAAGTCATTGTCGAGGAGGCACGTAAACGGGGAATGGCGGGGGCTACGGTATTGCGCGGGTTTCTTGGTTTTGGCGCCAACAGCCGAATCCATACTGCCAAGATCCTGCGCCTTTCCGAGGATCTGCCGATGGTAATCGAGATCGTTGATGCCGAGGAAAAAATAGAGGCTTTTTTACCCGATCTGAATCAGTTGGTCGCCGAGGGGATGGTGACGCTCGAAAAGGTACGGGTGATTGTTCATCGGCACAACTCAAGGGTTTTATCCCCGGAGTCATAACGAAAAATTGTGAATTAATGGAACAATACGTCTATAAAAACTGGACCAAGGCGGCTCAAAACGCAAGACCCCGGGCGTAGTCTCCCGGGGTCCTGCCACTAATCGGAAACCGCCAGAGCGGCGGATTATTTTTGGCTCCCCAGCGCGGACTCGAACCACGGACAAGATGGTTAACAGCCATCTGCTCTACCGACTGAGCTACTGGGGAATACTCTATAGCGGTCGCTTCTTAATATAAGAAGCGGCTTTTGTCAACAGGGAAGTCGTAAATTTTTTATTTCCTCGTGCGGCAATATGGATTTAGCTTCCTGAAGCGGGCAATGGATTTGTGATTGACAGGAAAGCCGCTGCTCGTGTAGATATAATCCTCATAAAAGCAGAAGCGGCATAGTCAGTAAAAGTTATAGTCACTAATATGGTAAACTAATTCACAAGGAGGAAGGTCATGGGAAAATACGTATGCGATGTATGCGGTTACATATATGATTCGGCGGAGGGAGACACGGAGGGAGGCATCCCTGCGGGGACGGCCTTTGCCAACCTTCCCGAGGACTGGACATGTCCGGTGTGCGGCGCTTCCAAGGAAGAATTCTCCCCGGAAGAGTAGAATATTATCGTCGGCTGCCCTGTCCGGGGAGTTTATTTTTTTGATTTTGCCTGATACCGAGGATTTGTTATGGGAACAAAAGAGGCCCTGCAGCAGGCCTATGCAGGCGAGGCCAAAGCGGCCCTGCGGCTGAAGGTTTATGCGGAAAAGGCGGACGAAGAAAGTTTGCCGCAGATAGCGAAGCTCTTTCGGGTGATTTCTTTTTCGGAAGAGATTCATGGCAAGCGGGCGCTGAGGGCGCTCAAGGAGATAAAGACGACCGAAGGTAATCTTGCCGAGAGTTTTCAGTCTGAACGGGGGGTGGCGGCAGTAGCCTACAACCAGTTTGTCAAGGAGGCCGAAGCGGAGGGAAACCAGGCCGCGGTTCTTCATTTCAGCCAGAGCCGGGACGTGGAAGAGACGCACGCAAAACTCTACAAGGAGGCCATGAACCATCTCCTCGAAGAGCGGGAAACGGCTTATTATGTGTGCCTGATTTGCGGTTACATCGCCGATGGAGTCCTCCCGGAGAGCTGTCCGGTTTGCGGCGCCGGCAAGGAAAAATTCAAGGCCTATTAAAATGCCGCCGCTCTGCGGCTGGTATTTAGGCGCTTCTCGTTTTCAAGCTTCAGCGGAGAAACGAGAAGAAGACTGGGAAAATTAAACTTCGTTTTCATTATTCGTTGTGTTCGCTCCGGGCAGGGGCGTTTTTATCGGAAAAGAGGGGTTATCGCTGTGAGAGGTGTGCTTCTGCGCTGGCTGGTGTTGACGGCGGCTGTTCTGGCTTCATCCTGGTTTCTGGACGGCATTCACGTCGGCGGATTTCTGCCGGCGCTCTTTGCCGCCGGGCTCCTCGGCATTCTGAACGCGTTGCTGCGCCCGCTTTTGATCATTCTAACCCTTCCTATCAACATCCTCTCCCTCGGTCTTTTCACCTTTGTGGTAAACGCCTTTTTGCTGAAGATAGTTTCCGCCCTTGTTGTCGGCTTTGATGTTCGGGATTTCTGGACTGCCGTCTTCGGGGCGATCATTATCGGCGGTGTAAGCTGGCTCTTGAATCTCTTCATCGGCGGAAAGGGTCGGGTGGAGCGCTACGATTATATAGATCTGCAAAAACGGGGCGGAAAATGGGAGTGAGCGATCTGACCCCGGCAATGAAGCAGTATGCCGAGGTCAAGAGCAGTTATCCGGACAGCATCCTCCTGTTCCGCATGGGCGATTTTTACGAGATGTTCTTCGAGGACGCCCTGACGGCCTCGAAGGCGCTCGAAATAACACTGACGTCAAGAAACAAAAACAGCAAGGATGCAGTTCCTCTCTGCGGTTTTCCCTATCACGCGGTATCTTCATACATCACAAAGCTGATCGAAAAAGGGTTCAAGGTGGCTGTCTGCGAACAGGTCGAGGACCCAAAGCTTGCCAAAGGGGTGGTCAGGCGCGAGGTGGTGCGCGTCGTCACCCCCGGACTGCTGCTCGATGACGCGAACCTGAAAGCGAAGGAGAATAACTATCTTGCCGCGCTTACGAAAGCCGCCGGAAAATACGCGCTGGCCTTTGTCGATATCTCCACGGGGGAATTCCGCATAGCCGAAACGGGCGATCGCGAGTTGTTTCTGGTGCAGACCGCGGGGCTCGAGATCAGCGAGCTGCTGGTAAATCAGGAGCTGGGCGATGAAAGCCTGATTATGAATATCTCCGGAGAGGGAAGGGGGGCGGGTCGTTGTCTGGTAAACCGCTTTCCTTCCGGGTATTTTGCAGCGCAAACGGCCGAAGACGTTATATATCGCCATTTCTCCGAGGAAAAAATTTCGGGGATGTCCCTGAAAGACCATCCGGCGGCACTGGGGGCGGCAGGCGCGGTGCTTGCTTATATGATCGAGACCCAGAAGGATCGCCTCCGTCATATAAACTCCCTTTCCTGGCATCAGAGTGCCGATTGCCTGGTGCTGGACGGGACGGCGGAGAGGAATCTCGAACTCTTCTCCACCATTTCCGACGGCAAAAAAGGGAATTCACTTTTTAGTGTAATTGACGAAACGGTAACAGCGCCCGGCGCAAGGAGACTTCGCTGGTGGCTGGGGCGCCCGTTGCGCGATCCCCTGCGCATTCGGGAGAGGCTGGCTGCCGTTTCGGAAATAAAGGAAGAACATCTGCTTCGCGAATCGCTCCGCTTTGCCCTCCATTCTGTTTACGATATGGAGAGGCTCGGCAGCCGAATCTCCGTCGGTCTTGCCAACGGTCGCGACCTCGTCGCGCTGAAGACTTCGTTTGCGGTTCTTCCGAAAATCCGCACCCTGATCGCCGGTTGTGAGGCGCCGCTCTTAAAGACCATTCATGACGGGATCGATGAGATGCAGGATCTCCGTGAATTAATTGAAAACGCCATTGTAGATGCCCCGCCTTTTACGATCCGCGAGGGGGGAATCGTCCGGGAAGGCTATGATCCGGAGCTCGATGGTCTGATCTCAGTTGCCCGTGACGGGAAAAAGTGGATCGCCGCCCTTGAGGAGAAGGAAAGGCGGCGGACGGGGATAAACTCGCTGAGAGTCGGCTTCAACAGTGTTTTTGGTTATTATATTGAAATAACAAAGGCCAATTCTGCGCTGGCGCCCCCGGATTATATCCGCAAGCAGACGCTGGTCAATGCCGAGCGGTATATAAACGAGGAACTAAAGGGGTATGAAGGGACCGTTCTGCATGCCGAGGAGCGCCTGCAGGAGAGGGAATATGAGATATTTGTCGGAATCCGGGACAAGGCAGCGCTGGAGATACCAAGAATCCAGAGAACGGCAGCCTGCATTGCCGATCTTGACGCCATCGCCTCGCTGGCCGAGGTTGCCGAGCGGCGCGGCTACTGCTGTCCGGTTGTTGACGAGGGGGAGACAATCGAGATTGCCGACGGTCGTCATCCAGTCGTGGAAAGCCTTGCAGGGGGAAGCGGCTTTGTGCCCAATGACATCCTCCTGGATATGGATAAAAATCGTTTTTTGATTATTACCGGCCCGAACATGGCTGGCAAATCAACATATATTCGGCAGGTGGCGCTGATCGTGCTCATGGCTCAGGCCGGCAGTTTTGTCCCTGCGGCGAAGGCCCGAATCGGCGTTGTCGATCGGATTTTTACCCGCATCGGGGCGGCCGACAACCTGGCCCGCGGACAGAGCACCTTCATGGTGGAGATGACCGAGGTGGCGGAGATACTCAAGAGCGCCACGAAAAGAAGCCTAATCATTCTCGATGAGGTCGGTCGCGGCACCAGCACTTTTGACGGTCTGAGCATCGCCTGGGCGACTGCGGAATACATCCACGATTCACCGGCGCTGGGCGCCCGAACGCTTTTTGCCACCCATTACCATGAACTTACCGATCTTGCCGCAACCAAGGAGGGTGTCAGTAATTTCAATGTTGCCGTCCGGGAATGGGGGGAGAAGATAATATTTCTCCGGAAGATCATCACCGGGGGCGCCAACCGCAGCTATGGCATCCAGGTTGCCCGTCTGGCCGGTGTCCCCGAGGAGGTTATTGCACGGGCAAAGGAAATACTTCTCAATCTGGAAAAGGGGGAGCTGGATGAAGCCGGAATGCCGAAGATCGCCCGCGGCAAAAAGACGAAACGGCAAAACGACAATCAACTCAATCTTTTCCAGCCGGAAAAGGATTGGGTATTGGATGAGATAACGAAAAGCGATGTCTTGAACATGACGCCGCTTGCGGCGCTGCAACAGATCAGCGACTGGAAGAAACGCCTTACTTGATACAGACCCGCTCCACCTGTTTTATGTCGGTATGTCCCTGAAATGCCTTGTAAATTCCGTCCTGAAGGAGGGTAGTCATCCCCTGCTCCATCCCAATATCGCGCATCTCCTCGACCGTCGCATGTTTCTGAATGAGCCGTTTTATTTCATCGGTGGCGATCAGCAGTTCGTGTATTCCCATCCTGCCCTTGTACCCTGTATTATCACAGGCTTCACAGCCTTTGGGCCGGTAAAGCTTTAAGTCGTCATTGTAGGCGATGTTGAGTCTCTGAAAAGATTTTTCGCCGTAAACCTGGACAATCTCGTCAAATTCGGTGCGATCGGGATGGTAGGCCTCCTTGCACTTTTTGCAGAGGGTTCTGACGAGACGCTGGGCCAAAATCCCCAAAAGGGCGTCGGCGAAATTGAGCGGGTCGATCCCCATGTCCAAAAGCCGGACAATAGTTTCCGGGGCGCTGTTGGTGTGGAGCGTACTGAAGACGAGATGGCCGGTCAGGGATGCCTCGACGCCGGTTTTGGCCGTTTCAAAATCGCGCATTTCGCCGACCATGATCACATCCGGATCGGCGCGGAGAAAGGCGCGCATGGCCGCGGCGAAGTCAAAACCGATCTTCGACTGCACCTGCACCTGCCGGAGCCCGTACTGGGTTATTTCGACAGGATCCTCCGCCGTCCAGATCTTCTTGTCCGGGGTATTGATCTCGTGCAGCGCCGCATGCAGCGTTGTCGTTTTTCCGGAACCGGTTGGCCCCACCACCAGCACCATGCCGTAGGGCTTGTTGATAATAGCCGTCATTTCCCGGAAGTTGCGTTCGGACATTCCCATGGCGGTAAGCGGGAGCGTATCGCCGGCCTTGGCCAGGATTCTCATGACGACATCCTCTACCCCTCCTTGCGTCGGGATGGTGGCGACGCGCAGTTCGAGGTCATCGCCACCCGGTTTCTTGAACTTGATTTTTCCGTCCTGGGGGAGACGCTTTACGGTAATGTCCAGATTGGACATGATCTTGATCCTGGAGATCACCGCGGCCCGGTAATTGAAAGGAAGTGTCTGGTAGATTGCGCAATTTCCATCGACCCGGTAGCGCACCTCCACGTTTCTCTTGCCTATATTTGGTTCAATATGAATATCCGAGGCTCGTTTGTTCTGGGCGTCGAGGATAATCTTGTTGACGAGCTGCATGATGACGCTGTCGGACTCGGTGACGGCATTGCTGTCCTCTTCTACAACCTGCTCTTCCGCATCCAGTTTTTCGAGGATATCGCTCAGGGTGCTTTCATCGCCGGATGACTGGTAGAAATGTCTTACAAATTTGAGGATATCTTCCGGCAGGGAAACGTCGTATTTGACAGACTTTGTTTTCAGAAGGTTTTCAATCATGTCCCGCTTGAGGATGTTGTTGGGGTCGTCAATGATGATGTTGATTACCCCATCCTTTTTTTCCAGCGGCACCCAAAGCTCCCTGCGGAGAAATTCCATCTTCAGATTGACCAGCAAATCTCCGGGAATGGGCGTCTTGTCGGAAAAAGGAACGAACCGGCAGTTGAAAAACTCCGCCAGGGAACGGCCAAGGTCCTCTTTGGAGATTTTATATTTACTCATTATGAAGTTTTCGACGGTCTCCTTGGCCTCTCGCGATTCCTCCCAGGCGGTCTCGAGTTCTTCATCCTTTAGCAGGTCGTGACTTATCAAATAGTCAAAGCGGGTTTTGCGGCGCCTTGTGAAGCGCTCCTGATTGAAGAAAGCGATGCCGAGAACTTCGGATATTTCTTTGACGAAACCGGTTTCATCATCGGAAAATCTGCCGACGCCTACTTTTTTGTTCAGGATTTGAATAACCCCCATCAGGGTTTTATTGTGAAAGATCGGAGCGGCCAGCACTTGTCTGGTGCGAAACCCTGTTTTTTTGTCCCAGCTTGCATCAAAACAGAGTTCACGGTCGATTTTCTTTAGCTCTTCGAGATCGTAAACATCAACTATATTTACTATTTTTCCGGTATTGGCGACAAATCCGGAGATGCTTTTATTGCTGATGGGAACGCGGATTTCCTTGACCTGCGCGCCGACGAGAAACATGGAATATATCTCATTGCGGGTGCGATCCACGACGTAGATGGTGAGCGAGTGGGCATTAAACAGGTTTAAAATCCCATCTCTGAGGTCAACGAGGATCTGCTTGATATTCTGGGCGGCGTGGATGCGGTTGGTGATCTCCAAAAGCGCCTGCCGGAGTTGCAGTTTTTCTTCAAGATCTCTTATATCGGTACTTTGGGGCTGGTATGCCATCAATGCCTCCCTTTAGAAGCTGCCGTTTTTCCCCTTTTGTGTTCCTTTTAATTTTGAGGGCGCCATTTGCCATAATTATCCAATGATGTTGCCATTTAGAGGATGTTAGTTGAAATAGCAAATCGCCGCGAATGATAATGCATTATCTTGCCGAATTGCAATGATATTTTTTAAAGACGAGATTTTGTGAAATCGTCCCAATAACCTTACTCAGTTACAATTTTTGAAAAGTCGGCCAATTTGTGGAAAAGAACGGAGATATTCTTGAGAAGCGACAGGCGGTTAACGCGTATCTCCTCCTCTTCGGCCATGACCAGAACGGTGTCAAAGAATTCGTCCACCGGTTTCTGCAGGCGGGCGATGTTATTGAGTGCTCTGCTGTAATCGCCGTCGGCAATGTCTTTAAAAACGGTTTCCCTGATTGCCAGAAATGATTCGTGGAGGCGTTTTTCTTCCGGCGTGCAAAATGCTTCGGGATGAACCGAACCGGCGCCAAAGCCGCGGGTGATATTTTCGACCCGCTTGAAGGCAAGCGCCAGGGTTAGATAAGTCTTGTCGGCCTTGAAGGTCTCCATCGCCTCGATCTTTTCGTACGTTGAGACAAGATCGTCAATGCCGGTGGACAAAACGGCGTCAATTACGTCGTAGGAAAAAGACTGGGCGGCGAGCTGATTCTGCAGGCGGCCTTTGAAGAATTCCAAGACGGCTTCTTTTGTCTCACTCGCCGGCTTTTTTAAGAGCGGGGCGAGGATTCCCAGACTCTTGTCGATCATTGCGCCTAAGGAAAGGGGGTAGCGCTTGGCGAGAATGATGTTGATAATGCCGAGCGCCTGTCGCCTGAGCGCGTAGGGATCGGCTGTTCCTGTCGGCAGCTGGCCGACGGCAAAGAACCCGCAAATGGAATCCAGTTTGTCGGCAATGCCGATAATGGCGCCTTCCTCCGTTTCCGGGAGCTCGCCTCCGGCCACAATGGGCAGATAATGTTCGTAAAGGGCCTTTGCCACAAGCGGATCTTCGCCGGAAAGGAGCGCGTATTCACGCCCCATGATCCCCTGGAGTTCGGCAAATTCCCCGACCATCTGCGTACCCAGATCGGCCTTGGCGAGGAGGGCCGCCCTCTTTACGCGGGGCAGGGCAGCAGGGGCGACAATATCCGCGATCCATACGGCAAGTTCTTGGAACCGCAGTGTTTTTTCATATGATGTCCCCAAGAGCGTGTGAAAAACTATCTTTTTCAGATCATCCACGCGCGTTTCCAGCGTGATTTTTTTGTCCGCCTCGAAGAAAAACCGGGCATCGGCCAATCTGGCCCGGATAACCCTTTCGTTGCCGCGTTTTACAACGTCGGGATCATCGGGAAGCGTATTGTTGACCGTTATGAAGCGGGGAAGGAGCGAGCCCTTTCCATCTACAAGCGGGAAGTATTTCTGATGGGAGATCATGGTGGTGGTGAGAACCTCCCGGGGCAGTTTCAAATACTCCGGATCAAAACTTCCGCAAACAACGTTAGGATATTCGGTCAGGAAGGTAACCATCGAAAGCAGCCCCGGCGCGGGGAAAAGGTGGCCGCCGGCATTTTCGGCGGCCTTTTTTGTCTCGTTGGCGATCTTTTCTTCCCGCTCGACGGGATCGACTATGACAAAACGTTCCCGCAATTCGGAAACGTACCCTTCGCCGTTTGCCGGAGAAAATGCGGCGGGACTCATAAAACGGTGGCCATAACTGATGTTGCCGCTTTGCACCCCCCCGATGCCAAAGTTGATGATTTTCCCGTCATAGAGGGCAAGCAGCCAGTGAATGGGGCGCGCGAAGCGAAAATCAAAATCGGCCCAGCGCATGGATTTGCGAAAGGGGAGGGAGGAAATCAGTTTTGTCAATATTGCCGGCAGCAGTTCTGCGGTCGGCACGCCGACAATCTTTTTTCGTGCGCAGACATATTCCCCTTTCGGGGTGACGATTGTTGCTAATTCGGAAACGGCGATCCCCTGTCCTCTGGCAAAACCGGAGGCAGCCTGGGTGGGATTCCCTGTTTCGTCAAAGCAGGCCCGTTTGGCCGGCCCCAGCTTTTCGGTTTCCTGATCCTCCTGCCGCTCGGCGACCTCCGCAACCGATAGAAAAAGGCGGCGGGGCGTTCCCAGCGTTTTAACAGCCCCGTGCGGGATGCGGCTATCGGCGAGCTCGCGTTTGGCTATCTCCGCCATGTCTGTCAGCGCCTTGGGAAAAAAGGCGGCTGGTATTTCTTCGGTTCCTATTTCGAGGAGCAGTTCCTTGCCCATTGATTTTTCTCCAGTTTTTAAATTATCGTTTGCGTTCACTATCGGCTCAAAAGGGGATATCCCTTTTTTTCGCGCTGCTTCAGATAGCATTCCGCGCTGAGATGGGCGAGATTTCTGACCCTGCCGATATAGCTGGTTCTTTCCGCAACGCTGATCGCCCCGCGGGCGTTCAGCATATTGAAGGCATGGGAACACTTCAGACAGTGGTCGTAAGCGGGGAGCGCCAGTTCTTTTTCGGCGGCGCGGATGCCCTCCTTCTCGAACATGTCGAACAACTGCCGCAATTGGTCGGTGTCGGCGACCTCAAAATTGTAAACCGACCACTCCACCTCGCTTTGATGGTGGACGTCTCCGTATTTGATTTTCTCCGTCCACTGGAGATCATAGACGTTGTCCACGCCCTGAAGGTACATAGCGATTCGCTCCGTTCCGTAGGTAAGCTCGGCGCTGACCGGTCGGCAATCAAATCCGCCGACCTGCTGGAAATAGGTGAACTGCGATATCTCCATACCGTCGAGCCATACCTCCCATCCCAGACCCCAGGCGCCCAAAGTCGGCGATTCCCAGTTGTCTTCAACAAACCGGATATCGTGGTGCAGGGGGTCGATCCCGAAGCTTTTCAGGGAATCAAGGTACAACTCCTGGATGTTCTCGGGGGAGGGCTTCATGATTACCTGGTACTGATAGTAGTGCTGAAGGCGATTGGGATTTTCCCCGTAGCGTCCGTCCGTGGGCCGGCGCGATGGTTCAACGTAGGCGACCCGCCATGGTTCCGGTCCCAGCGCCCTCAGGAAGGTGGCCGGGTTGAAGGTTCCTGCCCCCACCTCCACATCATAGGGCTGCTGGATGACGCAACCCTGTTTTGCCCAATAACCCTGAAGGGCGAATATCAATTCCTGAAATGTCACACTTCCTCCCTCTGAAATTGCATTTTCTCTTGATATTACAGTCATTTCGTGGGCGGCTTCTAACACGCTGCCACCCTGATGTCAAGCGGATCAGTTTGACGCCGTCGAACACGCCTTTGAAAAGCTGGCTATATGGAAAAATAAACAGTAAAAAACCGGTCGGAGGTTTCCACTATCTCTGCAGGCGGTTTATTTCATTCAGTACCCGCAGGGATTTCAGTTCGCGTCCCAGGATATGGCGGATGAAATGGCTGAGGATAAGGCGGCTCTCCTCCGCGGATTGAGCTGTTAAAAGCAAGCGCCCCAGGTTTTCGGTTTCCAGCTCCCGTCCCATAAGCAGGGTTTTAATCGTTCCCAGCGACACGGGGATTGCGTCGGCATTGCCCGTCTTGCAGGAGTTGCAGACAATGCCGCCTTTTACGGAGTCAAAACGGTATGTTGTCCCGTTTGCGAGCGGCATCCTGCAAGAGAGGCAGTAATCAAGAACCGGGTCATAGCCGGCTACTCTCAGCAGGCGGATCTCGAAAAAGCGCAACAGAGTGTCTGAGGGGGACCTCTTTTCCAAAAGCACGAGAAAATCGTGCAGCAGTTGAAATGAACCCTCGCTTTTTTTATTTTCCGGTGTGAACTGATCCATCAATTCAATCAGGTAAGAGGCGGAAAGGGTTTTTTCGAGGTTGGAGCGTATTTCCGGAAAGTGGCAGGACACGTCGCATCCATCGATAAAATCAAGATGCTCGGGGTTTTGTCGTGAAAAGTTTATTTCCGAGCAGGAAAACGGTTCCAGGGCGTTTACGAAGCGTTTTTTACTGCGGCGCGCCCCCTTGGCGATCCCTTTGATCTTTCCGTATTCGCGGGTATAGAAGGTAACGATTTGATCCGATTCGCCATAGTCGATGGTCTTGAGGACAATGGCCTCGGTCTTGCACTGGATGCGGACATTCATTAATTGTAAATGCCTTAAATAATGAAGTTTTTTAAAACGCTAAAGCTTCTCAGAGATCGCGAAAATGTATTTCGCCGCCGACAATGGTCAGAACGGCCTTCCCCCGAAGCTGCTGTCCCTGAAAGGGGGTGTTTTTACCGCGGGAGCGAAACATCCGGGGATCGACGATCCATTCCCTTTGGGTGTCGATGACGGTGATATCCGCGTCTGCGCCGACGGCGAGCGTTCCCTTGGGGACATGCAGAATCCGGGCGGGATTGAGCGTCATTTTCTTGATCAATTCGGGCAAGGTGAGGGTTCCCCCCTGAACCAGTGAGAGAGAAAGGGAAAGCGAGGTCTCCAGGCCGGTGATGCCGTTTGCCGCATAGTCGAACTCCAGCTCCTTGTCGGTGCGGGCGTGGGGGGCGTGGTCGGAGGCGATCGTGTCGATGGTTCCATCGCTCAGCCCCTCCCGGATGGCTTCCCGATCCTTTTCCCCGCGCAGGGGCGGGTAAACCTTGGCGAAGGTGTCGAAGTTGCGCAGCGCCTCATCGGTCAGCATGAAGTAATGGGGGGCCGTCTCCGCGGTGACGCGGATTCCCCGGGCCTTTGCCTCGCGGATAAGGCGAACGGAGCCCTTTGTGCTGACATGGGCAATATGGATGCGGGCGCCGGTATATTCGGCAAGCAGGATATCCCTGGCTACCATTATCTCTTCCGCCGCCGCGGGAATGCCGATGAGCCCGATTTCCGCGGAGACGGCGCCTTCGTGCATCACCCCTCCCGCCGAGAGGTTGACATCTTCGCAGTGCGAGATGATCGGCATGTCGAGGGAAGAGGCGTATTCGAGGGCTCTGCGCATCAAGGCGGAGTTTGTGACCGGTTTGCCGTCATCGGAAAAACCGACCGCGCCGGCTTCCTTGAGATCCCAGAATTCGGAAAGTATTGCGCCCTCGGATTTCAGGCTGATCGCCGCAAGCGGATAGATATTTACAAGTCCGCATTCCGCCGCCCTTTTCAGAATGAATTCTGTCGTGGAGCGGTTGTCGTTGACGGGATGCGTATTCGGCATGCAGGCAATCGAGGTGAAGCCGCCGGCCGCCGCCGCTTCGCTTCCCGAGGCAATGGTTTCCTTGTACTCGTCCCCCGGTTCGCGTAGATGGGTGTGCATGTCGATCAGGCCCGGAACCACGGTTTTCCCGGTAATGTCGATAACGCCAAGTTCCGGATCATTCAGAACCTGCGCTTCCTCACCCCTTCCGGCGATCTTCCCGTTTTTGATCAGCAGGTTTTGAACCTGATCCACGCCGGTTGAGGGATCGATAACCCTGCCGCCTTTAAGCAATAAGTTCATAAGTTGCCAACCTCTTGAAAAGTGTCAATATTCAGGTGTTGCCGCCCCCTGCAAGCAGATAGAGAAGCGCCATGCGCACCGCCACGCCGTTGGTCACCTGGTCAAGGATGACGGAGTTTGCGGAATCGGCCAGCTCGGGGGAGATTTCTACCCCCCGGTTGACCGGGCCGGGATGCATGATCATGACATCCTTGCGGGCCAGAGAGATATTTCTTTTATTGAGCGAGAAATGCTGCGCGTACTCTCTTAAAGACGGAAATATGCACTGTTTCTCCCGCTCTGTCTGGATGCGCAGGGCCATTACGACATCCGCGTCCCGGATGGCCTCCTCGATCCGGGCGTGCACCGTTACCCCCATTTTTTCTATATCATAAGGAATCATCGTCGGCGGGCCCGCAATAAAAACCCGGGCGCCCATCTTTGTCAGGCCGTGGATGTTGGAACGGGCGACGCGGCTGTGGGCGATGTCCCCGATTATCGCCACCTTCAGTCCGGCGATGCCGCCTTTTTGGCTTTTTATCGTCATCATGTCCAAAAGTGCCTGCGTCGGGTGTTCATGGGCCCCGTCCCCGGCGTTGATAATCGACTGGCGCAGAATCCGGGCCAGCATCTGGGGGGCGCCGGCGGCGCTGTGCCGGATCACGATGATGTCCGGGTTCATCGCTTCGAGGTTTCTGGCCGTGTCGATCAGCGTCTCCCCCTTGACGACGCTGCTGGTCGAGGCGGATATGTTTACCGTGTCGGCGCTCAGCCGTTTTCCTGCTATTTCAAAGGATGTTCTTGTTCTGGTGCTTGCCTCGTAGAAGAGGTTGATAATCGTCTTGCCGCGGAGGGTCGGCACCTTCTTGATTTCCCGGGTGGAGACCTCGACGAACGAGTCTGCCGTTGCGAGAATCAGGTTTATCTCCTCGACGGACAGTTCTTTTATCCCCAGAATGTCTTTTCGGTCAAGCTTGCGAACATTAAGCGGCGTTTCCATGTCAAAAGCCTCTAATTAAAGGTTTTTGTTTATTTTATTTCCACAGTAACATTGTCTCTGCCATCTTTTTCGACAAGATGGACGTTAATGGCCTCCCATAACGACGAGGGGAGGCTTTTGCCGACGAAATCGGCCCGAATGGGAAGCTCGCGGTGTCCCCGATCGATCAGTACGGCAAGCTGGATCATTTTGGGCCTGCCGAAGTCGATCAAGGCGTCCATCGCCGCCCGGATGGTGCGTCCGGTGAAGAGGACGTCGTCAACAAGGACGACTTTCTGGCCGTCTATTGAGAAGGGAATCTCTGTCTTTCCCAAAACCGGTTTCGGGTGGGAGGACTGCAGGTCGTCCCGGTAAAGGGTTATATCGAGGATGCCGAGCGGTATCTCCCTTTTTTCGATCGCGGCGAGCTTATCCTTCAGCCGCCGCGCCAAAAAAACTCCGCGGCTCCGGATCCCGATCAGCGCCAGTTCTTCACCCCCTTTGTTCTTTTCGAGGATCTCGTAGGCGATGCGGGTCAGGGAGCGGTCTATCCCTTCGGCGTCCATAACTGTCTTGCTGTTTTCCATTACTTCCTCACTTAATTTTTAAACTGCCTCCCCCGGGCAACGACTCAGGCATCCTTCTTCCGGAAATAGAGGCGAATCGGGATTTCAGAGAAACCGAACGTTTCCCGAATCCGGTTGACAAGATAACGCTCGTAGGAGAAGTGCAAGCTTCCCTTGTTCTGCAGAAAAAGAATAAAGGTCGGTGGTTTTACCGCGACCTGGGTTATGTATTTGAAGAGGCGCGGCTGGTCGCCCATCCCCGGGGGGGGGTGCATGTCGATAATCTGCCGCATTTTTCTGTTTAACTCGCCCGTTTCAACTCTCTGGGAATACTGGGCGTAAATTTTTTCGACAAGGGGGAAAATTTTTTCAACCCTTTGGCCGGAGGTAGCCGAGACGAAAATAATGGGAGCAAAATCCAGAAACTTGGCCTTGTAACGGATGTCTTCGGTATATTCGGGAACGCTGCTGTTGTCCTTTTTTATCGTGTCCCATTTGTTTACGACGATAATGCAGGCGGTCCCCCGTTCGAGCACAAGGCCGGCTATTTTCAGTTCCTGATCGCTGATTCCATCTACGGCATCGATCATCAGCAGGGCGATGTCGGCCCGTTCGATTGCCTTGATGGCCTGAACGATCGAATATTTTTCAAGATTCAGGCTGATCCGGCTTTTTCGGCGGATGCCGGCCGTGTCTATCAGCAGGTATTTTCTGCCGTTTCTGGTAAACTCGGTGTCGATGGCGTCCCGGGTCGTTCCCGGCAGCGGATTGACTATTGTTCGTTCGTAGCCGAGTATCCGGTTGACCAGCGACGACTTGCCGGCATTGGGTTTGCCGATTACGGCAATCCGGATGACATCTTCATCACTCGGCGGCAGCTCAGTTCCTTTGGGAATGAACTTGACGACTTCGTCCATCAATTCGTCAATGCCAACGCCATGTTGCGCGGAGACGGCGTAAAGCTGCCCGATTCCGAGACGGTAGAAGTCGGCGAGCAGGGTTTCGTACCGGGGGCCGTCGATTTTATTGACAGCGTAAAAGACCAGCTTGTCCGTTGTTCTCAGCAGTTTTGCGATCTCCTGATCGGCGGGCGCAAGTCCGTCCCGGCTGTCCATCAAAAAGATGATGAGGTCGGCTTCCTCAATGGCAAGCAGGGTCTGCTCGCGCATCTGGGTCAGAATCTCCGTGGTCGAGGCTGGTTCAAAACCGCCGGTGTCGATCAGGATGAAAGGGTGATCCAGCCAGTTGCAATCGGCATAGTTTCTGTCGCGGGTGGCTCCCGGTTCGTCGATAACGATGGCCTTCCCCCGGCGATGCAGGCGGTTGAACAGGGTTGATTTGCCGACGTTGGGTCGGCCAATGATCGCGATTACTGGTTTCATCTTTTCACGATTCTTGTAGTTTTTTGAGGGATCGCTTCCATTACGGCTGGGAAATCCATTTTGCCAGCCGTTCCTGCTCCTTCGCCCAGTCTGCTGTTTGCCGCAGATTCAAAAACGAGTGAAAAAGGTTGTCCATTGTCGCCGCGGCCTTTTCAATCAGATAAATCCTCTCCAGGATTTGTCCCTCCCGGTCTTCCTCATCTTCCTCGGAAAGGGCGGGGAGCTTCATCGACTGAAAATGAAAGCGGTCAGCCTTGAAGGTAAATTCCCACTCATCCTGATCATGGGAGACTCTAAGCCGGGCCGTGGTTATCTTCTTTCCCTGCCGAAGCGCCTCTTTTCCCTCTTTGAGATCGGCGTGGAGTCCCTGACAGATAATCGTTTCGGCGTATTCCCCCTCTCCTGATTCCAGAACCAGCCGCCGCAGAAAAATTATCTCGTCTTCCCCGCCGGCCGCGTTGCCGATAATGCCGTTTCGCTCCTCGCTTTTAAACCAGAGCCAGGTGAGAAACTCTCTGCCGATGGTCAGGGGATCGATGTCCGCCGGAAGCGCTGGCGAGGGTGCGTCAAGGGGTTGAGGCAGTGCAGGCGTTTCTTTTTGGGTAAGATTTTTTTCTTCGCTGTTCCAGGGCGCATGGGGAAACAGCGTGAGTCCAAATGATTCCCTAAACATTTCCTGTAGTTCGCTGCCAATTTTGTCGGAGAGGGTGCAGAAAGTCAGCAGCCGGTCGGAGACCGACCAGCAGATTTCATAAAAGGCCGGGACAGGCAGGGTTTTTGCAAGCAATTCAAGTCTGACCGACTCACGGATCGCCTCGCGCTGTTCCCGGTAAAGCTTTTGCTGCCCGCTTTCGGCAAGCGCTTTTCGCTCGGCCTCCATTACCCGGATGCGGAAGAGCGAGGGGGGAACAGACTTGCGGTCTATCCGGAGTGAAAAGAGCATGTATTTGCCCTGTGCATAAGCGGCGTAGGGGAAATCGGTGTCAAGACAGTTTTCAATCGCAATCCAGCCCGCTATCTTTTCGTCCGCCGTGCGCCAACTGTCCTGAAAGGCAAAGCGTTTTATCCGTTCGTCAAAGAAATCATTAAAGCCGTCCGGAAGCGGACCGGCGATGCGATACCGTGAAAAAGTTACTGTTCCCTTCAAAAAACCCATAAACGTCTCCTCTATTTGCCCAAGGACACTAACCTACTTGTCGGGATGATGTCAAGGTCTGTCTGGCGGAATTTCGATAATGCGGTTGGACAAAGGCGTTGTATTATGATAGGAAAACACCCGAAATTATTTTATGGGAATCCGATGACTATAAACAAGGTGGGAATAATCGCGAATACTGCCAAAAAAGGGTCAAGCGGTTATACGGTCGCTCTGCGGGAATGGCTGCTCAAACGCGGTCTGGAGGTTTATCTCGAAGAGGGAATTGCCGCGGAAATAGGCCTGCTGGAACCTGAGAAAAGCAGGCTTTGGCTGCAGGCGGAGCTGATCGTCGTGTTTGGCGGCGATGGAACGATACTGCGGACGGCCCGTTTGCTTGCGGAACACGATATACCCATTGTCGGCGTCAACCTCGGCGTTTTCGGGTACCTCACCGAGGTGAACCTCGACGAGATGTACAGGGCGCTGGAGGAGATTCTTTCCGGAAGATTTCAGGTCGAAACGCGGATGATGCTGCATGCGGAGATTCTGAAAGGCGACGCGCTTTTGCACGCGGGCTCGGTGCTCAATGACGTTGTCATCAATCGGGGCAATCTTTCCCGACTGGTGGAACTGGAGACGTCGGTTGACGGCAGTTATCTGACGACCTTCAATGCGGACGGCCTGATTGTGGCAACCCCGACCGGCTCTACGGCCTACTCTCTTGCTGCGGGGGGACCAATTGTTTTTCCGGAGCTGGGGTCTATCATTATCAATCCCATCTGCCCCCACACGCTGACAAACAGGCCGGTGATCCTGCCGGAAGATGTTGTCGTGGAGGTGATCCTAAATACCCGGGAATCGGGGGCGACGGTCACCATGGACGGGCAGATATCTTTCCCGATAAATTATCAGGACAGGGTTCTAATTAAAAGATCAGAACAGGTAACGAAACTGGTTTCCTCTCCCCAGCGAGGCTATCTGGAAATTTTGAGGACTAAATTGGGATGGGGCGGCTCCCAGACAGGACTCTCCCGCAAAAAAACCGATGCTCTCTGAGTTGAATATCCGCGATTTCGCCATTATCGACGAACTGCAGGTGAGATTTACCGAAGGTCTGACCGTTATTTCCGGGGAGACGGGGGCGGGGAAGTCGATTCTCATCGGTGCGGTGGGGCTTCTTCTGGGGGAGAGGGCGAGCACCGACATGATCCGTTCCCTGAAGGACGAGGCGGTAGTCGAGGCTCTTTTTGATATTCGCGGGCAAAAGACCCTTAAGGCAAGGATTAGCGAAATGGGGTTTGGAGAAGCAGACGAGATCATCATTCGTCGGGTCGTTTCCCGTTCCGGGAAGAACCGTGTTTATATCAACGGCCGGATCGGGGCGCTGTCTTCGCTGGCCGAAATAGGGGAATCGCTGATCAATATCTGCTCTCAGAATGCCCATCAAACGATCCTGCAGACGGATAACCAGATAGATATACTTGATGAATTTGGCGGCCTTTTGCCGCTGCGCGAGGAGTATCGAAAAATTTACGACTATTATCGCCTGCTGGGAGGCGAATTGCGTCTCCTTGAGGAGAAACAGGGAAAAAGGGCCGAGCGGGAGGAACTGCTGCGCTATCAAATTGCGGAGATCGGCCGCGCCGAGATCCTGGCCGGCGAAGATGCGGCCCTCTTTGAGGAAAAGAATATCCTCATCAATATTCAAAAGCTTGCGAATCTGTCGCAGTCAGCTTATGAATCACTTTATTCCAAAGGGGAATCAGTGCTTGCCGGGCTGCACGAGGTAGTTGCCGCGGTTAAGGAAATAAGAAAGATCGATCCTTCCCTGGGATTGTCAGGGCAGGAAATGGATGAATTTTATTACCGGATTGAGGAGGCTGCCCTGACGCTACGCGATTACGCCAATCATCTTACCTTCGATCAACTCCGGCTGGAGGCGATTGAAGAGCGGCTGGAGCTTTTGGGGAACTTGAAAAGGAAATACGGGGGAACGCTCCTGGCTGTTTTGGAAAAATTTGGTGAGGCGAAGAAGGAGATAGAAGCGATTTCGACGGTGGAGTATGAGATAACCGCGCTGGCGGGCCGCATCGCTGAGGAAAAGAAACGGTTATGGGCGGCGGCGGCCGAGCTTTCCGCGCAGAGGCGACAGGCCGCGTCGGTATTGATGAGTTCAGTCGAGGATGAGATCAGATCATTGAGAATGGACAATGCCAGATTTGTGGTTGTTTTTCAGGAACGCGAAAAAAGTAACGGTGAGGACGCTCCCCAGGAGAAGGGGAACGATTTCCCGGAATTTTACCTGGCGGCGAATGTCGGCGAAGAGCTGAAACCAATGCGGAATGTGGCATCCGGCGGAGAGCTTTCCCGGATCATGCTCGCCTTTAAAAAGGTTTTGGCGACGACCGGTTCAGTAGGAACGATCGTTTTCGATGAGGTGGACAGCGGAATCGGCGGGGCGACAGCGGAGATCGTCGGCAAAAGACTTCAGGAAGTTGCCCGTAGTCATCAGGTCATCTGTATAACGCATCTCCCCCAGATTGCCTGCCGCGGGGAGCGTCATTATCTGGCAGCCAAACATGTTATTGAAAACCGCACGAGTGCCAGTGTCTCCATTCTTTCTGATGATGAACGCGTCGAAGAGATAGCCCGAATGCTGGGCGGGGTGGAATTGACTAAAAAAACGAGAGAGCACGCCCGGGAGATGCTTTTTACCGCCCGGTAAATTATTGAAAAGCAAGGGATGAAAAATGCTTAGAAAAGCGCGCATCGGCGACGTAAAGACCATTCACAGGCTGATCAATATCTCCGCCGGCAAGGGGGAGATGCTGCCCCGTTCACTAATGGACATATACGGAAGCCTGAGGGATTTTTTTGTCTATTACAACGAAGGAGACAGTGAGATTGTCGGCACCTGCGCAATGAACATAACCTGGGAAAACCTCGCCGAAATCAGATCCCTTAACGTCGCAGAAGGGCAAAGACGAGAGGGGATTGGACGCAAACTGGTCGAGGCCTGCATATCCGAGGCGGTTACGCTGGAACTCTATCGGATATTCGCGCTTACATACCAGCGGGAGTTCTTTCTGAAGCTGGGTTTTCAGTATGTAGATCGCGATACCCTGCCGCAAAAGGTATGGTCGGACTGTTTGCGTTGTCCCAAATATCCCGATTTCTGCGATGAAATATCAATGATATTGGAGCTTTGACATGTTTGAACGGCTGTATCGAACTGTGCTGCGGCAGCGTCGGGGAGGTAGAAATGGTCTCTTGAAAAGGGGAAAGCCATTTTTTTCTTGCCGAAATTTGCTCGGTCTTGCGGCTTGGTGATCAAGTTGTCGGAGATATTTGGCGTAACCAATGAAATATTTATTAAAAAAATTCATTTTTTTCTTGATTCCTGTATTTGTTTGTGTTAGCAGGCATGCAAACTATCAGTAATTTTTCGTTCCTTTTTTTATTCTTACAAGCGCTTCGCAGCAGTTATTAACCCACCAGAGGGGTGGTGACATTGTAATCCATCAAACCATTATTGAAAGGGGGAAAAAGGGATGACAAAAGCGGAATTGATTGCGGTAATAGCGGAAGAGGCTGAAATCACCAAAGCTGCGGCGGCAAAGGCTCTTGAGGCCTACGTGGGAACGGTAGCAAAGGAACTCAAGAAAAACGGCAAGATCGGACTGGTCGGATTTGGCGCTTTTTCGGTTGTCAAGAGGAAGGCGCGCGAAGGCAGAAACCCGCAGACCGGCAAGAAGATCAAGATCCCGGCCAAGAAGGTGGTTAAGTTCAAGGTTGGCAAAGCTCTGGCCAGCAAAGTAAAGTAGTTTTCGCAACAAAAAAATTAAAAGAGGCTCCCGGCGCGGCAAGGGGGCCTTTTTTATTTGGAGACAGATTTGCCATCTGTCCATTCATTGACACGACCGGACATTTCTGCTATGAATCCCACGATTTTTAATCATTTTGATAGTATTTCCCCGGGGTTCATCGGCGATGATCAGCTAAAGGGAAACAGCTAATACAGAGGAGGTTTTTTTGTCTCAGAAAAGAATATTGAGCGGCATGCGGCCTACAGGGAAACTTCATCTCGGCAATCTTCACGGGGCGCTTGCTAACTGGGTAGCTTTGCAGAATCATGGAGATTACGAATGTTTTTATTTTGTTGCCGATTGGCACGCGCTTACCAGCGATTACGCGACGACCGAAAGTATAAGGGCCAATACAATTGACATGGTTATCGATTGGCTGGCCGCCGGTCTTGAACCGCGCCCAAGCACGCTGTTCATCCAGTCCTCGGTCAAGGAACATGCAGAGCTCTTCCTCCTTTTATCCATGATCACCCCGCTGGCCTGGTTAGAGAGGAATCCCACCTACAAGGAGGTCAAGGAGGAGCTTGCCCAAAAGGATCTTTCGACATTCGGCTTTCTTGGATACCCGGTCCTGCAGGCGGCGGATATCATCATGTACAAGGCTTTCGGTGTTCCGGTCGGCATCGATCAGCTTCCCCACGTCGAGCTGACCCGCGAGATCGCCCGCCGTTTTAACTTTCTCTATGGCGAGATATTCCCGATTCCGGAGCCGCTCATGGCAGAGGTGCCGAAGCTTTTGGGTACGGACGGGCGAAAGATGAGCAAGTCTTACGACAACTCGATATTCATGAGTGACAAGGGCGCGGAGCTGAAAAAGAAGGTTGCGTCCATGTTTACAGATCCGCAGCGACAGCGCAAAAGTGATCCCGGGCGCCCTGAGCTCTGCAATGTTTATACCTTGCACGGGTTATATTCAACGCCGGCCGAGGTGCTGGAGATAGCTGCCGCCTGCCGAAGCGCCGCCATTGGCTGCATCGAATGCAAAAGGCGGCTGGCCGAGGCTATCGCCGCGGGCATGGGGCCCATTCACGAAAGACGGGAATACTATCTTGCCCACCCCCGGGAGGTGCGGGAGATTATTGAGGACGGCAACATTCGGGCAGGTCGCATCGCCGCTTCGACCTTGGCCGAGGTGCGCGAAGTCATGAAGATAAAACATGAGTTATGAGATCAAACTCGATGTCTTTGAAGGTCCGCTCGATCTTTTACTTTATTTGATTCGGAAGAACGAGATTGACATCTACAATATCCCGGTAGCCCTCATTACCAGTCAGTATCTCGGATATCTCGGCGAAATGCGTTCCCTGAATCTCGATCTCGCCGGAGAATATCTGGTAATGGCGGCGACGCTTGCCCATATCAAATCACGGATGCTGCTGCCTGTGACAGATGAGGGCGGCGATGAGGAGGAGGGGGAGGACCCCCGTGCGGAACTGGTCAAACAGCTTCTGGAGTATCAGGTTTACAAGGAAGCTGCCCGGCTTCTTTCCGCCCGGCCTCTTCTCGAAAGGGATGTTTTTAAACTGGGCGCTTATCCGGAGCTGCTTCCCGATCCGGAAAAAATGGAGATGGGCTTGCTGGAGGTCGATCTTTTTGAACTTGTGGAGGCCTTCCGCCGGATTGTTGCCGGTCTTGAAGTCGGGGAAGGGCTCGAGTTCAGCACCGAAAAACTTTCCCTGGCCGAGCGGATCAACGAAATTATGGAGGTCCTGGCTAAGAAGGGGCAGATTTCCTTTTCTGAGCTGGTCATAGACAGAACCCATAGAAAAATGGTAGTTTATACATTCCTTGCCATTCTGGAGCTTATAAAATTGCGGATGGCAAAGGTGCGCCAGGCAGCGCCGTTTGGCGAGATAAGGCTTTTTCTGGCTGTCAAAGAGGAACTGGAAACACCGAAGATGTTGGAAAATGCCGAGGTGTGATGGAAGAGAAAATCGCTATCCTGGAGGCGTTGATTTTTGCCTCGGAAACACCCCTTGCCGTAGAGAGGGTCGTCGATATTTTTCCCGCTCTCAAGAAGTCTGAAATACTCAGTCTTTTTCAGGAACTGGCGGGCGAATATGAGAGGCGGGAAGGGGGCATCTCGCTTCAGGAGGTGGCAGGGGGGTTTCGCTTTCAGACAAGAGTCGAAATGGCATCCTGGGTCGCTAAATTGAAGGTGGTTCGCCCCACTTCCCTTTCTCCGTCCGCTCTGGAGACCCTGGCGATTATCGCCTATCGGCAGCCGGTTATGAAAGTGGAAATAGACCGGATCAGGGGTGTTGATACGGGCGGTGCGCTGAAGGGGCTTTTGGAAAAAAAACTGGTAAGGATAGTAGGGAGAAAGGACGTTCCCGGAAAACCAATTATTTACGGAACATCGAAGAAATTCCTTGAGGTATTCAATTTGAAGGACCTTGCCGAATTGCCGACGCTGCGGGAAATGAGGGATTTTCGCCCTGCCGGGGAAACCGAAGGTCAGGGGTAAAAGCTCAGGCGGAAGACGGAGCAGCGGCAGCGGTTTTTTAAGGAAAGGGTGTTCATCATGGAAGAGAGATTGCAGAAGATTCTCGCCGGCGCCGGCGTCTCATCGCGACGTGCGGCGGAAAGAATGATCTCCGATGGCAGAATATCGGTAAACGGAGTAGTTGTACGCCAACCGGGAACGAAGGCTGATGCCGATCGCGATGAAATTCGGGTGGATGGCAAGCTTATCTCCTGCGAAACGGAAAAGGTGTATATCGTTCTGAATAAACCGAGCGGGTATGTAACCACCCTGAGCGATCCGGAGGGAAGGCCGATCGTAACGGATCTTCTCAGTGGGGTTGCCGAGCGGGTGTTCCCCGTGGGACGTCTCGACTATGACTCGGAGGGGTTGCTCCTTTTGACCAATGACGGCGATTTTGCCCAGCGCCTTCAGCATCCCCGCTTCAAGGTTCCCAAAACCTACCGCGTTAAGATCGAAGGGCGTCTGAACAGGCTTGAACTGCAAAGCCTGGAAAAGGGAATGGAGCTTCCCGATGGGAAGTTTGCCCCGTCCTCAGTCATTATGGAAAAGGTCAATCCGAAAAGCACCTGGCTGTTGCTTACCATCCATGATGGAAGAAATCGTGTGATAAGACGGGCCTTTGATTTGCTTGGCCATTCCGTTACCCGTCTGATCCGCGTCTCTTTTGGCGATCTTACCCTCGATTCTCTCGGCGAAGGCGAGTGGCGAGCGCTGCGTCATGGAGAAGTCGGACAGTTGATGGCCCAGTCCCAAGCGCAAAAAAACAGCAAAAAATTAGCTTGACATTAACGGTAAAATAAATATAGTCCCCGAAAAACAAAGGTGTTTTACCAATTTTGTTTCAGCCCGTCACAAAGCGGGTTTATTATCAGGGCGGGTGCCGCCGGCAGCAATAATTTAAGGAGGAATTAATGAACAAATCAGAGCTTATCGAGGCGCTGAGCCAAAAAGAAGAATTAACTGAGAAACTGGCAATGGACGTGGTTAATCTCGTTTTCGACGGTTTTTCCGAGGAATTGGCGAAGAGCGGAAGAATTGAAATTCGGGGTTTCGGCAGTTTCGTTGTCCGAGAGTACGACGCTTACACCGGCAGAAACCCCAAGACAGGGAAAAGCATAAAGGTTTCCCCCAAGAAGCTGCCCTTCTTTAAAGTTGGCAAGGAACTCAAGGAAAGGGTTGACGGCAGACGTTAATTCTTCCGCCGGTTATTCATAATTTCTACAGATAGCTTAATGCAGGCAAGCCGTGATTGTTACTGGTCGAAGGTTTGCCTTTGTTTTGCAGCTTGGGTGTGTCTTTTGCCTGACGCCTGTAACCGGTTCAGGTCATCATTCCCTCTTCGCGAAAACTGAAGAAGCGGTCTTCGCCGACGATGATATGGTCGTGAACGTTGATGTCGAGGAGCCGCGCCGTTTCACTGATCGTTTTGGTAATCCGCAGGTCCGCCTCCGAGGGGCGCACATGTCCGGACGGGTGGTTATGGACAAGGATGATGGCCGATGCCTTTTTCCGGAGGGCATTTTCCAGCACCTGTCGGGGATATACCGTTGCCTGATTAACCGTTCCTTTCTGCAGCGTTTCAAATTCGATTATCTGGTTTTGCACATCGAGATAGATAACGCAGAATTCCTCATCCTTTTTGCCGCCCAGGGTCGTCCGGCAGAAGTTGATAAGCTCGGAGGTGCAGGAGATCTGCGGCTTTTCTTTGGCTTTCTGCTGCAAATACAAGGCGGAGACCTCCTTGAGCAGCTTAAACAGGATTGCCGTATGGTCGCTTATGCCGTCAATCTTCTTCAATTCCGCTGGCTCCGCATCAATAATCCCTTTCAGGGAGCCGAACCGCGACAAAAGCTCCTTGGCGAGCGGTTTTATGTCACGGCGGGAAAGCGCATAGGTGAGAAGCAGCTCCACGACCTCGTAATCGTGGAGCGCCTCTATCCCCGCCTTTATATATTTCATTTTGAGCCGCTGGCGATGGCCGCTGTTGTAATCTTTTTCATCCACGGTATTTGTCATTGTCCTTTATCGTCACCTCCTACAGGAAATTTTCGTCACTGTTTCATCTGTTCGCCTTTTTGAAATTAGCCTTTTTCAGCAGATCCAGCCAGATAATATATACTATCATTGACGCAGTACAGACGGCCGCAGGAATGGCGGCCTCCTTTCCAAACAGTGTCAGGGCAAGGCCGCCCGCCATGCCCTGATTTTTCAGGGAACCGAGCAAAACCAGGCTCGTGCGCGTGGGCGCGGGGATTTTTAAAAACCCGCCAATTCTTTCTATCAGAAAGCCGAGGATAAAGTTTGTTGAAAAGGGGATGACCGCTACGGCCAGTAAAACGGGCTGAAGGCTGAGGAAGACAGCGCTGTTCAATCCCACCAGCGTGTACATGACCAGAAAGAAACTCCAGTTCGTTATTCCGCCCGCCCGGGGGGATATTTTTTTGCTCCAGCCCCTCCAGAGCAGAAGGCGCGAGATGATGAGCGGCAGGATTATCAGCTCAAGTACGACCACCAGCAGTTTGAGTGGTGCAAAAGCCTCCGGACTGAGCAGCGTAAAGGCAATCAGCGGCATGACAACCAGCCCCCCAAGGTAGGCGCCGGCTGTGCCTATTAAAGATAAATCTCTGTTTCCCTTGAGAAAACCAGAAAAAGGTATAACAGCCACAGCGGGAGGGACTGCTGCGAGCAGGACAGTGCCGGCCCAGAGTTTTTCATCCTTCAGCAAAACGGCGCCGAGCACGATAATAATGCCGCTCAAGAGGAAGTAGTTCATGAGGATGCCGATAAAGGCGGGCAAAAGGAGTGTGCGGGGCCGGCCAAAGAGGTCATTGCCGATTTCCATGGTCGAGAGGATCATTGCCAGGGCGAGCGCCGGCAGGATTAGTTGACTCGTGGTCCCGGAGGCCCCGGGAAAAAACAGCCCCAGAACCAAAGCTGCAATAAAGATGAAATTTCTATTTCGCAACAACCCGTTCAGGGTGCTCATGGTGCGCCTTTAGCGACGATGTCTTTGGCAACGGTGATTATCTGCAAAGGGCTGGTTACTACAAACAGATATTTGAATTAAAGTCAAGAAATCCCGCTTAGCCTCAGTGAAACCGGGGGGGATTCCCGATTTCTTGTTTAACATAAGCTGATTTGCTTCGTTTCGCTATCCCTTTCACACTCTTGATGATGGCCAGCAATATCCCGCCGGTGAGGATAATCGCGGCGCCGGAGGGAAACTCAAGGGAGTATGAGAGAAAAAGGCCGAGCAGACAGCTCGCGATTCCGAAGAAAATGGCAAGGACAATAATTTTGCGGAAGTTCATGGACAGCTCGGAGGCAATCGCAACAGGGATGGTCAGAAGGGCGATGACGAGAAGAATGCCGACGACCTGGATCAAGGTCACGATAGTGAGGGCGGCAAGGACGGTAAGGCCGGTTTTCAGTTCCTGAACAGGCAGATGTCTGGCCTGGGCGAATTCCTCATCGAGGGCGATGGCGACAAAACCTTTGTAGAAGATCGCGACGGTTAAAACGACGATAAAAACGATGATGAGCATGACAGCTACATCCGTTCGGGGAACGGTCAGGATGTTTCCGAAAAGGAAGCTCAGCAGATCGGGGGCGTAGCCGGGCGTCAGATGGACAAAAACAATGCCGATGGCGACGCCTACAGCCCAAAATATCCCGATGAAAAGGTCGTTTTGACTGAGTTTTTTTTCTTCGAGCGAGCTCAGAAAGAGAGCTGCCGCAAGGACGAAGACAGTTGCCCCGTAAATGGGCCTTATCCCCAGCCAGTAAGCGATGCCGAGTCCGCCGAAGGCGGTGTGACTGAGCCCGCCGCTGATGAAAACCATCCTCCGGGCAACGATAAAAGGGCCGATCAGGCCGCAGGCGATGCTGGCCAGGATGGCGGCGAAAAGCGCGTTTTGCATGAACTCGTAGGATAAGATGTCGGTCACGTTTTTTTCACCCCCTGATGAGAGGGCAGGAGCGTATGGGGGATTCCGTGTCCCAGCAGTTCCACCGGGCAGCCGTAAACCTTCTCCAGAGTCGTTTCGCTCAATTCCCCCCGTTCATGGCAGTAGATGTTCGTGTTGAGACAGGCTATGTGTTGATAGATATTTGCATAAGGGGTCGGGTCATGGGTAACGACGACGATGCTCATTTCCTGCTGCAATTTTCCCAGGATGTCGATCAGGTCGGTCTGCGAGGCTATGTCCAGGGCGGTTGTCGGTTCGTCGAGGAACAGGGCGAGCGGGGCGGCGACGAGGGCGCGGGCGATCAGAACCCGCTGCAACTGGCCGCCGGAAAGGTCGGTGATGTTGTCGTTCAGTTTATCGTCAAGAGAAAGTTTCTGCAAAATGCTTCTGCTTTTTTCAATGCTTTCCCGGGAGCTTTGCTTCAGATAGTTGTCCCCGTGGATACAGCCGGTGCGGACCATGTCCAGAACGGAAATAGGAAAGCTTCGGTTGAAGCCCGTCGTCTGAGGGACATAGCCGAGGCGATTTTTGGCTTCGCCGCGGAAACTTATTTTTCCCGACCAGGGGGTGAGAATGCCGAGGATCAATTTGAGCAGGGTTGACTTTCCTCCCCCATTCGGGCCGATGATGAGGATAAAATCTCGTTCCCGGACCTTTAGCGACACATCCTCCAGGACGGCCCTTTTCCCGTAGCCATAGGCGACGTTTTCAACCTTAATGATGCTTTCCATTACAATTTCGCCCCTATTTTGTCAGAACGTGCGTCAGCGCGTCTGTGAATGTTCTCAACTCGCCTGGCCAGTCGCGCCCGAGCGGATTCACCTCGAAAATCCCCCCCCCCAGTTCACGGGCAATCGTTCGGGCGTTCCGGGCGTCAAAACCTTTTTGAACCAGCACGTCGCGCAGGCCCTTTTTGCGCGCGAGATCGATAATGCCGCGGATGCGGGCGGCATTGCCCGGTTTTCCCTCTTCTTCAATCGGGATCTGAACGAGGTTGTATTCGTCGGCAAAGTATCCCCAGGCCGGGTGGTAAACCATAAAGCTGTAGCCGCCCTTGCCTTGCAGCGACTTTCTGATCCCCTGATCCAGACGCTCGATCTCGGTCAGAAACTCCGCCAAATTTCTTTCATACTCATTCTTGTGGGAAGGGTCATAAATTACAAGGGCCTTGGCAATGTTAGCGGCGGCGATTCGTACCGAGGCCGGCGAGGTCCAGGTATGCGGGTCGCCCGTGCGCAATTTCAGCCCGGCGGAGGAGTCAATTATGGTCAGGCGGGGATTGCGATCGAGGAAGGTCAAGAGGAATTTCTTCTCGAAGGGGAAAGTCGGCGCTCCGACCTTTACATACATTCGTGATCGGGAAAGGTTGACGAGCTGTCGGGGGGTTGGTTCGTAGGTGTCCGGATTCGCGCCGCCGGGGATCATGACATGAGTAGAGACGTGATTTTTCCCGATCCGTTCGGCGAAATAGGCCTGCGGCGGGACGCTGACGGCGATGTCGATCTTTTCGGAGGCGGCGATGGCGGGGAATGTTGCAAAAAACAGTAAAAATGCCGTAATAGTGACGGGAAATTGTTTTTTCATTATATCCTTATCTTTTGTTAGCGCTGATGCTCAGTATGGCCAGCAGGAATGTATGCAAGCGTGTTGCTATTTTCTGTCTGTTGGCAGGGCGCGCAAATCCCCGTCAGTTGCACGTCGATTTTCTCGATCGAAAAATCGGCGGGCTGGGCCAGCCAATCCCAGGCTTGAGAAAGGGTTAACGAAGGCAGGCAGATGATGCGCCCGCAGCTCCGGCAGCGGAAATGGGGATGAACCGGATTATGGGCGCAGGCCATTTCATAAGAGCTGATTCCATGTCCGTTCTCTATTTCCCTGATGATGCCGCTGTCACGAAGGGATGAAAGGATGCGGTAAACGGTAACCCGGTTGATCCTGATTTCCCCGGCCGTTTGCTGGAGGATTTCATTCGCGTTGAGCGGGCGGTCGGCGCCGAGCAGCGATTCCAGAACGGCCATTCTCTGCGCTGTCTTTGCAAGTCCGGAATTTTTGAGGGTTTCAGAAGCGTCGCACTGTTCTGTTCTCATCGCATTTTCCCTTTCCAGGTTAATCTTCCAGAGCTATTTATCATGGATGCAACCTATTTGCAAACAATAGAATTTTGTTTGTTGACAATGGCGGAAACGGGGATTATATCCAGTCTCCAATAAGCGGATGGCGAGCGGGGTCGGTCGGGTAAAAAGGCGAAACGGTATGGCGGAAATATACAAAGCAGGAATAGATGCCGGTTCTACAACGGTAAAGCTGGTTGTCTGCGCTCAAAACGGGAGCATCTTATTTTCCCGTTATCGCCGCCACCATTCGTTGACGCTGGGGACGATAGCGGAAATGCTGATTGAGGCAAGGCAGGAGCTGGGAAATATCGTCCTCGATGTTGTTCTCACCGGTTCCGCCGGGATGGGGGTTGCCGAGTCTTTTCAGCTTCCCTTTATACAGGAAGTTGTCGCCTCGACAAAAATTATCCAGCGCCGCTGGCCGGATGTCCGAACGCTGATAGAGATAGGGGGCGAGGATTCGAAAATCGCCTTTTTTGACAATCGTTTTCAGCCGGACATCCGCATGAACGGAAACTGCGCGGGCGGAACGGGCGCCTTTATCGAGCAGATGGCTGTGCTGCTGAATGAGCCTTTGAACAAACTGGACGAACTGGCCCAAAAAAGCAGCGCACTCTATCCGATAGCTTCCCGCTGCGGGGTTTTTGCCAAGACCGATGTCCAGGCCCTCCTGAGCAATCGCGTTTCCCGGGAGGATATTGCCGCATCGGTGTTTCATGCGATGGCGATTCAGGTGATCTCCTCCCTTTCCCGAGGGCATGACATTGAAAAAAAAGTGCTTTTTGCCGGAGGACCGCTGACCTTCTTTCCTTCCCTGCGGGCGGCCTTTATCCGCCTGCTTCAGCTTGATCCCGAACAGGATATCGCCGCGGGTGAACATCCGGAACTGATGGCGGCAGTGGGGGCGGCTCTTTGCCATGAGGGAGAGGGCCTTGTGATCGAAATTGAAAAATGCCTTCAGCTTGTCCGGAACGGGACAATGCAGGGGTGCAAGGAGGATCAGAAAAGGCTCCCGCCCCTTTTTTCCGAGCAGCGGGAGGTGGAAATCTGGGAGGAGGAGCATCATCAAAAACGCGTTTGCCGGGTAGATGTTGCGGAGCTGAAAGGGGCGCCCTGTTTTCTGGGGATCGATTCCGGATCAACGACAACGAAGCTTGTCCTGATTGACGATAAAAAGCGGGTTGCCCTTACCTGGTATCAGTTGAATGGGGGCGATGCCATCGGCGCCGTCCGCCGGGGGCTTTTATTTTTAAGGGATGCCTGTCGCGCGGCGGGTGTTGCCCCCTTTGTCGCCAGGACGGCCGTTACCGGGTATGGAGAGGATTTGATCAGGGCTGCGTTTGCCATCGATGACGGCGTGGTGGAGACGGTTGCCCACTATCGCGCGGCCCGCCATTTTCTGCCCGAGGTCTCATTCATCCTTGACATCGGCGGTCAGGACATGAAGGCGATTTATGTGCGCGACGGGGGAATAGCCGATATTCAGATAAACGAGGCTTGCTCATCGGGCTGCGGTTCTTTCATAGAAACGCTTGCCAATTCCCTGAATATCAGCGTCTCCGATTTTGCCGGGGTTGCCTGCAGGGCAGAGGCGCCCTTTGATCTGGGGACGCGTTGCACGGTTTTTATGAACTCCCGGGTAAAACAGGCGCTGCGCGAAGGGGCCACCGTTGGGGATATTTCCGCGGGACTCGCGAGTTCGGTGATCGGCAATACCCTCTACAAGGTTCTCAAGTTGCACGATCCCTCGGCGCTGGGCGATAAAATTGTCGTGCAGGGAGGGACATTCCGCAATCCGGCGGTGCTGCGGGCGTTTGAGCGGGAGATTGGCCGGCAGGTGGTCCGTCCGGATATCTCGGAGGCAATGGGGGCCTACGGCGCCGCCTTGACGGCCTTGCAGGACCGTCTTGCGGAACCGACGCGGGCTTCCACATTTCCGGGGCTGGACGCCGAGACACAGGAAAACATCATCGGGAAAAGGGAGTTACGGTGCAGCGGCTGCGAAAATAACTGCAAGGTTGCCCGGATAACCTTCAGCGGCGGGCGGAACTATTTTACCGGCAATCGCTGCGAACGCCACTTCAGCAACAAGGGCGCCGGGGGACAGATTGCCAATCTGTCCCCAACCGGAGAGAATCTCTTTATCGACCGTCTGAAGCTGATTTTCGACCAGCCCCTCCTGCCAAAACAGAAGCCGCGTCTGACCTTTGGCATTCCCCGCGCCTTGAACATGTTCGAAAACTTCCCCTTCTGGGCTAATTTTCTGACCGCCTGCGGCTTTAAGGTTGTCCTTTCCGCCCCGTCCGATACGAAGCTGTTTGAACGGGGGATACGAACGGTCATGTCCGACAATATCTGTTTTCCGGGAAAGCTTGCCAATGGTCATATCCTCGATCTGATAGAAAAAAGGGTTGAGCGAATTTTCTACCCGATCGTTGTCTTCGAGGCGAAGGAGGATGCGGACACGCTGAACAGTTTTAATTGCCCCGTTGTTACCGGATATCCGGATGTTATCCGCAGCGCGATCGACCCGGAGGGGCGATATGGAGTCCCGCTCGACTGTCCTGTGGTCAGTTTCAGGTCGCGGGAGCTTCTCGAAAAACAGCTTTACTCGTTTTTCAAGGGTTACGGGATCGCCCGAAAAACAATCTCCGCGGCGGTAACGAAGGGCAGAGATGCGCAGCAACGGGTGCGGGAGGAAATGTCCCGGCGGGCGGTCGCCTTGATCGAAAAGGCCCGCGCGGCAAAGCGTTTTGCCGTGGTCGTTGCCGGCCGACCCTACCATGCCGATCCGCTGGTGAACCACGGCCTTCCCGAAATGCTCGCGGGGATGGGGGTGGATGTTATCCCCGAGAGTGCAGTTCCGGTTGCTAAAGACGGGCATATACTCAAAAATATTAGCGTCCTGAGCCAGTGGGAATACACCAATCGGATACTTGCCGTCGCCCGGTTTGTCGCTGCCAATCCCCATCTCGAACTGCTTCAGATCACCTCGTTCGGCTGCGGCCTTGATGCCATTTCCACCGACGAGGCGAGGGCTATCATTACTGAAAAGGGGAAGGTTTATACGCTCATCAAGATGGACGAGATCTCCAATCTCGGAGCGGTAAGAATTCGTCTGCGCTCCATGCTCGATATAGCCAAAGAGAGGTCGCAAAGCTCAACACCGCATGCATTGCCGCCTTTTTCCGCCGAGCGGATTGAAGGAAAGGAAGCGGACAGGACGATTATTGTTCCCTGGTTTTCTCCCTTTTATTCGCCGGCAATTCCTGCTATCTTTGCCTCGCTGGGCTATAAGGTGGAGCTGCTCGCCCCTCAGGAACGTTCGTCGGTGGATGTGGGGCTCCGATATGTAAACAACGACGTCTGCTACCCGGCGCTGATCGTTATCGGGGATATTGTCAAGGCCCTGCAATCAGGCAAATGGGACCCCATGAAAACTACCGTATTGCTTACCCAGACCTTTGGCCAGTGCCGGGCGTCAAGCTATGTACCGCTTGCCCGGAAGGCGCTTATCGCGGCGGGGTTTGGCGAGGTGCCGGTTGTTTCCCTTTCCGAGGGGGATACGCTCAGTCAGGCGGGCATCCCGATCGATCAGAAAAGACTGGTAAAACGACTGGCGCTGGGGCTGATGTTTGCCGATCCCCTGTCGAAAATGACCCTGGCAACAGCGCCGCGCGAGCTCCATTCCGGCTCGGCCATGGCCCTGCAAAAGAAGTATCTTGACGAGCTGGGCATCCTCATAAGCCGGGAAGACTTCGGACTTCTCCTCGCCATGCTGAAGGCGGCCATCCGCGATTTCAATATCATTCCGGTTCATGATGATTCGGTTCCCGTAATCGGGCTGCTCGGAGAGATATTCGTCAAACACAATGAATTTTCCAATAACAACATCGTGGACTGGTTCCGGACAAAGGGGGTTGAGGTGGTCGTCCCCCCGCTGCTGAGTTTTTTCGAGCAGCGTTTCGTCAATGAGGAATTCGATCAGCAGGCTTTCATGAAAAGTTACCTTCGGGAGCGGGTGGTTCTGGGCCTGCTGGATCGCTATATCGGCTTTTACCTTTATCGCGTCGAACGGGTCATGAAAGGGTTCCGTTATTACCGGAGGACCTGCAGTTTGAAGGAACTGGCGCGGGAGGCGGGCAAGGTGACAAGCCTTGCCAATCAGGCCGGCGAGGGGTGGCTGCTGCCGGCCGAAATCATTGCGATGGTGCGCCAGGGGGTTGACCATATCGTCTGTCTGCAGCCGTTCGGCTGCCTGGCAAATCACATCATCGGCAAGGGAGTGGAAAAAAGGCTGAAGAAGCTGTATCCGCAGCTCAACCTGCTGTATATTGACATGGACCCGGGGACAACCGAGGTCAATATCCTGAATCGCCTCCACCTGATGGTGATGTCTGTTCAGGCGGAAATGAAGAGGCCGCGGCTCAGGGCCGAGGGGGAATAATTGACGGCAGAAATTGTTACTTGCGCTGTTTGCATGATGCTTATCGAGTGCACGATTCTTTTCTGGATAATATGACAAAAAAAATCGGCATAGCCCTGGGAAGCGGTTCCGCCCGGGGGTGGTCGCATATCGGCGTATTGCAGAGCATCGTCGAAGCGGGAATTGCGGTCGATTTTGTCTGTGGAACATCGATCGGCGCCCTTGTTGCCGGGTCGTTTGCCGCTGGTTTTCTCGAACCTCTCGACCGCTGGGCAAGGCGGCTTTCGTGGTCGCATATTGTTGGTTTCATGGACATGAAGATCCCCCGTTCAGGGCTGATCGAGGGAGAAAAAATATCCGGATATTTACGCGAAATGATTACCGATCCCCTGATCGAGAATCTTCCTGTACCCTTTGCCGCAGTGGCGACCGATCTGAAAACCGGCAGGGAGGTCTGGCTTAGGGAAGGATCTTTGATAGAGGTTGTCAGGGCCAGCATCTCGCTTCCGGGAATTTTCACCCCCTGCGGGCGCAACGGACAGTGGCTTGTTGACGGTGGATTGGTGAATCCGGTCCCGACTTCGCTTTGTCGGGCGATGGGGGCCGATATTGTCGTCGCCGTTGATCTTAATTCCGATATCATGGGGAAAAAGAGGATACAGCGGATGGCTGCTCCCCCGAAAGGGGAAGAAAACGGGACTTCGCTACCCGCGCAGGGGAGGTGGGCCGATTTTCTCAAACAGGGGAAACTTAACGGCAAGTTAAAGCTCTTCGGGCAGATGTTTCAGGAGCTGCCGGACCGGAGCCCGACGCTCTTCGATGTCCTGGCCACATCCGTTAATATCATGCAGGACAGGATAAATCAGCAGCGGCTCCTTGAGGATCCGCCGGACCTCGTCATCCGTCCCAAACTTTCCGATATCGGCCTGATGGAGTTCAATCGCGCTGCCGAGGCGATTGATGAAGGCAAAAGGGAGATGGACATATATATTCCGGCTCTTCGGGAGCTGATGGCAAATGCTGAGTGACGGGGAGTTTTAAAAAACTGGACAGCAACTGGAAAAAACGGCGAGAAAATGATCCGGCGGTCAAATCGTTATCTCCATTCCGTCCGTTGCGGCGATTGTTTGCGGAAATATTGCGGCGGCGGTTCGCCTTGCCTCGGTTCGCTCTTCGAGGGTTTGATACAAAAAAGCGTCGAAGTGGGTGAGGGCGAGGCGTTTTGTCCTGGCCTCGGCGGCGATTCGGGCCGCCGTCTCCGGATTCAAGTGCGGCCATGCCTCATTCGCCTGCCCGGTTTTAAAAGCGCATTCGGTGATCAGCAGATCGGCTTGATTGCCTAGCGAGACCGCATTTTCGCAATAGCCGGTGTCGGAGCAATGGCTGATTGCCATTCCGTCAACCTCTATTCGGTAGCCAAGCGTCAGTGATGAGTGACGCAGCGGCAGCGCCTGGACAAGGAAAGGAAGCGAGGAAGAGTCCTCCGGCATTTCCATTACGCCGCTGGGAAAGGGCAGTTGGGCAAGCGGCATGGTGAAGGGGGCATTGAGAAAAGTGTCCAGAATTTGCCTGCTGTGTTTCGGCCCGCAGATGGTGAGTTTTTCCCGCAGATTGAACCTTCCCAGGATGTGCAGTCCCGCCACATGATCGAGGTGAAAATGACTGATAAAGATAAAAACCGGTTTATCGCCGCTGAGGTAGCGGTCGGCCCGTTGAATGCCGTTTCCGGCGTCGAAGATGATATCAAAGCTTTCGGTCTGGACAAGGGTTGAAAGTGTGTTTCCGGTTTCTGTATCGTACCAGCCGTTTGTCCCTAAAAAGACGATCTTCATTTTCATTCTCCGTATCTGTCTGGATGAGCGCCAAGCAAGGGTTCTCCAATTTATCCTGCCTTTTCTCGTGCGGACGGGGACATAACACAATTTATGGAAAAATGTCCATTTGCTGAGGATTTTTTATGGGTGCAGGATGAGGATCCCGTCGTCGGGAGCGATCCCCTGCCGAACTTTAGAGAGGCAGGGAATCTTCATGGAGAGGTGCGATAGTGCATTCCCTTTGCCTTTTCCGTTAGGGTTTCGGCAAAGGGGATGCGATGTCAGTAGGCTTTATGCCGGGAAACAACCGAATCCAGAATCTGGACAAGCTGTTTTGAATTGATCGAACGGAGCAGGTCTCTCAGGTTGGTTACCTGGGCGCCTCCATCCTGCATGGTGGGGCCGACCTGGGGCGAGCTCATTTTCACAAGCGAGCAAACCCTGTTGGCGATATCGTTTTCCTCCCGGTGTTTCCAGAAGAGCGCTTTTCTCCCGAAAAAGAGTTTTTTAAAATCGTTTTCGAGATTGTCCGGTTTGATCGTAACGAGCCAGCCATTTCCCTGCGGATCGGAGGTGAGCAGCCCCGGGTTGTTTTTAAGACGGTAATTCGTCGCGATAATGACCCCGGAAACGGGAGAAATCACCGGCAATACGTAATCTCCCTGAATAATGTGGGCAAAACATTCTCCGGCGCCGGTGAAAGAGCCCTCCGCGGGCAGGATTACCAACTGCACGTTGGAGATAAGCATCGTGATCAGTGAATCCAAACCGATCCGCACCTTTTCGTGGCTTTCCACCTTTACCCAGCAGTGATCAGGATGAAAGAGGAAGGAGCCGTTGTCGAGCTGGGATGACGGATCGTCGAAAAACGACCCCTCCTCTTCTATTTCCGATGATTCGGAGAAATTACTGTCCCCCCCGTTTTTCATTGCGCGGTCGAAAGGGCAGGTCTCGCAGTGGTCGTTTCTGTCGCACAGCTTGTAGGATACGAGCCCTGTTTTCATCCAGACGCATTTGTTTTCTTCTGCTGGAATCAGGGGATAACCTTTGCACTTTGAGCTAATTGAATCCATCTCTGCACCTTTTGTTCCTTCAAGTCTCTATCTAAGAAACCAGGAAGAAATCTTTTACCAGCTTATCCCAGTTCTCCGGATCCATGTTTCTGGCAATGCCGTCCACCGGCACACCACCATCCTGGGAAAGGGCGCCCAGGTTGTAATTTCCCCGAGTCAGAAGGCTGTCCCTGACGCCGTCCATCCATTTTATGGCCAAATCCCCGGTCAGAAGATTTTTCAGGTTGGATGAAACCCGCGGGGATTGAACCTTGATCAGCCAGGACTGCCCATAGGGATCGCTGTTCACCCCGGCGGGAGATTTCAGCAGGGCTTCGTTCACGGCAACTATTTTACCGTCAACGGGGGAGAGCATATCAATCAGTTTGGAGCCTACCTGTACGCTCCACCCCTTTTCTCCCTGGGCGACTTCAGCGCCAACCTGCGGAAGATTGATTGAATCTATTTTCCCGAGCATTTTCTGGGCAAAGTCATCCATTCCCACCTTCATGATGTTTCCTTCCTCGAGCGCAGCCCAGCTATGCCCCTGGTGGAAAAACATCCCCTGGGCCGGCATGCTGAACCAGTTGCCGATTGCCGAAACGGCGTTGGCAACCCCTTGGTAAACGGCCTCAGCGGGTCCTTTCAAAAAATTCCAGAACACGACAAAGGTAGCCAGCACCGCGATTATCACCAGATATTCAATGCCCTTGGTGGCGAATATGTCAACGTAGGTGAACCCTTCCATTATATAATCCCCCTTTCTTTATCAGGAACGTTTAGTGTTTTTATCTTTTTCAAGCAGCACGCCGCCGTCGGCCATCGTGACGCCCAGGCCCGGGGCAAGCGCGGGAGCATTGGCTTCAGCTTCCATTTCCCGATCCTGTTCCACCGCCCATTGCGGGGAGTGCTTCAATATCGGCAGCCGATTTACGAGCCATCGGAAAACCCAGACCATCAAAAGGACGATCGACGCGGTAATGGTTACCTCCATCCAGGTCGGGATATACCGTTCACTAAAAGGCAGGTACCATTTGAAGGCAAGTATCGAATAGTCGATCCGGTTGAAGATCACCCCCGCCATGGTAATGTAGGCGGCAACCCGGATAGGCGTTCGGTTGGCCTTTTTTACGCCCCAGGTGAACAGGGCAATCGGGAGAAGCAGGAAGCCGAACATTTCCGTCAGATACCAGTAGCCCATTCCGGTATTCAGAAGATTCCAGTGCTGGCCGTGAACCAGCAGAATCACCTGCAGGAAAAAGTAAACGAACATGCCGACCGCGCAGGCCTTGCCCAAGTCGATCTCGATATTTTTCCACGATTCGCGATACTCCTCGTCAACCCGATCCTTGCCGAAGACGCGGAAGCTCAAATTGCCGATGAAGATGACTACGGAAAGCCCGGCGTAAATACTCGAGACAAAAAACAGCAGGGGGATGAACTCATTGTACCACAAGGGATGTACCTTCCATTTGGCCATCAGGAACAGCGCGCCCAGACCCGACTGATGCAGCGTGGAGAGCGTAACCCCGAAGATGACTGCGCCGAGGCTTACCGACATGAAGAACTTGCGCATCTTCCTCAAGCCCAGCCATTCAGCGAAAGCCGGGGCCAGCTCGAAGAACTGCGCGATCATGTAGAGCAGGAAATGCCAGGCGATCAGAAACAGGACGGAATTGACGCCGAACTTGTTGCCGATGATCGGATTGTAGATTTGCCACCAGCGTCCGCAATCGAGCAGAATTGCCCCGGCGTAGAACATATACGCCAGAAACCCATTCAGGACAGCCAGCCTGACTATGGCGTGATACTTTTCGCCTCCCAGCACGTAAACGACAAAGGCGCTTACATACGCCCCTCCGGCGAAGGCAACCCCGACCATCACGATGAACCCGATCCAGATTCCCCAAGGGTATTCAGGGACTTCATTCACTACCGAGCCCAGCCCCATCGCGAGCCGGTAAATAACCAAAAGGATGCCGGTAAAAATTATGGCGCCGGAAATGATATTGAACGGGGTGAGAACCCTACCCTTCGGTTTTAATTCACCCTTCAAAAAAGTCAGAAGTTCCTTGAAACTCTTTGTTTCCCGGTTAGTCGCTAAGCTGTTCATCTCATCCCTCCCTCTTCAACTTTTACTTTTGCCTTGCGTTTGGTTATCGTAGCTATCGCGCTCATAAAGGCGGGCCACAAAAGCAGTATGACAGGCACACTGTACAGGAAGCCTTTTGTATATTCGGGATAAGCCGTTGTTCCAATGTCGTTTCTGAATCCGATCTGTTCGAAAGGCGCCGCCGAGATGTACATATAACCGGTGCCGCCGGCCTCGTTTTCGCCGTAGATGTGGTGGTAGTAATTCTTTTCGTCGCTGTAAATACGCCTGTTGGCTTCGTCGATCATCTCTCTTCTCGTGCCGAAGGTAAGTGCGAATGCGGGGCACGCTTCCACGCAGGCAGGCTCCAGACCCTTCTGCGTCCGGCTGTAGCACATGTCGCATTTGTGCAGTTCCGGGAAGGCGGAATGTTCAAATTTCGGAATGTCGAAGGGGCAGGACGTCATGCAGTAACGGCAGCCGATACAGTTGTCATTCCAGGTGACGGCGCCTTCATCATGCTTTTCCATCGCCTTGACGGGACATGCCGAAACGCAGGCGGGCTGGTTGCAGTGCATGCACTGCTTCTTGACAAAAACCTCTCCTTTGTTTGTTTGAAAACGGTTTACTGCCTCAAGCTGGTGCGCATTGGTGGTCCTTCTTTTGTCGAAAACGGAAGAATCGTCGATATTGGGAACTGGCAGGCCATGCGCCTCGGCGCACGCCTTTTCACAGCTCCTGCAACCGACGCAGCGCGTCGTATCGACGAGCACTCCTACGAATTCTTTATCCGATACCGGGGCGCTCGCCTCCGCCTTTACCGGCAACAATGCGCCGGCCGCGCTTACGCCGAAGCCCGCACCCATGCCTTTTAGAAAAGTCCTCCTGTCGATTCCCATAATCACTAGCTCCTTTTCTTCTCGATTTTTTCTGTCGCCCCGTTTATGCCGGAACGCTTCAAGATTCGTTTCTCGCCTTTTTTGCCGTCTGTCTCTCCTTTTTTCGTCGGATCCGACAGGCGGCATCCTGTAAATGAACACATTTTATTTTTTCTCTTTCTCTTTCTCAATTGCCGCGCCGCCGTCGGCCATTGTTACGCCGAGCTGCCCTTTGAAAGCCACGGCATTAACCTCGCCGTCCCTTTCCCTGGCCCTCGTTAAGATGTCCATTCCCCTGGATATCGCAACATATCCTACAGACGTCATGGCGCCTATAATCCAAAACAGGGGCATGATTAAACCTAACGCTAAAAGAATGATGATGACTGCTGTACTCATGGTGTCCTCCTTTTCTATGATTTCTCATTTTTGAGTGTCAATGTGCGTCCGCCGCTATTGAATTTTCCGTTCTCCCTTTTATGCTTTGCTTATTCACCGCTACTTTTACCCTTTGCTTTCTGATAAACATGATTCATGCCAGAAAATATAAACAGCTGATAATAATTAAATTACAGTGTATAAACGGTAGCTTATATTGATGAATATCTACTGGTAGAAGGACGCCGGGGAAGAGACACGCCAGATACTGTTAATTATATTTACATGCACATGTATAGAATATTAACAGTATCTGTAAGCATCAGGAATAACAGGGAAATTGAGAAGATTGTTAATTTCCTTTAAATATCAATGCATTAAATAAATAATTTATTGTATCAAAATTAAATGTTGTTTTATGTCGTGTGGTTAGTAACAAAAAGCCGTAGTTTCCGGAGGGGGGCTACTGCTGCGTTACCGTAAAAATGTGTTAAATATATTAACACTCGCTTCTCCGGCGCATCGGGCAGGGATGGTTAATCACTCCAAGCTTTCTGGCTCATTATGCGATCCCAGCGGTATGATAAGCTGTTATAATAATTATTGATATCAGCGGCGTTCGGCTGTTTCTTTATATTGCCAGCCGGAAGGAACGGGAACTGTTGGTCGTTTGGAGCCATTTGCAAATTACAGATGTAATTTACGATTGACATTTCCTGAGCGACTGATAATATACCGCTAAGCGGAAACGGCGACGGATTAATATTAGCCCCGAAGCCCGAAGCAGGGCACAAAATAAGGATGAAATTGCCACCCGGCAAAATGATTGGCCTAAAATATTGGGGTGTTGCTTCAGGCAAACCTTTTATTAGTCGCCTCTGTACATGTCTTTAAAAACAGTTTGCCAACGACGGATTGCAAGTTATGCTGAATAGAGAAGACATTCCAACGTCTGATAAGTACGATGACCGTCCGGCAATCGTTAAGCTGCTGACTTCCCCTCTTGCCGCGCTTGGCAGGCAGGCAATTCACCTGGTAAATAGTCTGGGCGCAGCGGGAATCTTTCTCTTTTTGGCTTTTACCGGCATTTTCCGCCCGAAGCAACTGAGCAAAATCCTCCATCAGATTTACTATATAGGCGCAAGATCCTTTGGCATTATCGCCCTTGTCAGCCTTTTTACCGGGATGGTGCTGGGGCTTCAGTCCTACCACGCGCTTGTTCAATTCGGCGCCGAGGGGGCGCTGGGCACCCTGGTTTCGCTGACGCTGATCAGGGAATTGGGGCCGGTGCTTACGGCAATTATGATAACCGCCCGGGCCGGTTCGGCCATCACCGCGGAAATAGGGATTCAGCGTATTTCCGAACAAATTGACGCCCTTTATACCATGCGGATCGATCCGCTGCGCTTTCTGGTCAGCCCCCGCATCGCCGCCGCCATTATCAGCTTTCCCCTCCTTACCGCGATCTTTGATGTAGTCGGAATCTTTGGCGGCTATATCTCCGGGGTTCTGCTGATGGGGGCAAATTCAGCCTCTTATATTTATCGAATTCAGTCCAATACGGATATTGGCGATGTTGCCGACGGATTCATCAAGGCAATCGTCTTTGCCATCATCGTTTCCACGGTAAGCTGTTACCAGGGCTATTTCGCCCACATGCGCACCGATGGTCATGGCGCCAAGGCCGTTGGCCTTTCCACTACGGCGGCGGTCGTTCTGTCCTGCGTCTTGATCCTGGTTTCCGATTATGTAGTTACCTCCCTTCTGATAGGCGGTTAGGATAATGGCTGCCCCTTTCATAGAATTCAGGAATATAACCAAGAGATTCGGTTCGCTGGCCGTTCTGGAAGACGTCAATTTCCAGATTTACGAAGGCGAGGTAACAACAATCATCGGACTCAGCGGCTCGGGGAAAAGCGTCTTGCTGAAGCATATAATCGGGTTGCTCAAGCCCGACAGCGGCGTTATCTTGTTTGAGGGCAAACCCCTCCACGAGATGAGCAAGGGTGAACTGCAGAAGACCCTTTCCCAGGTAAGCTATATGTTTCAGGGGAACGCCCTTTTTGATTCAATGACTGTTTACGAAAACATCGCCCTTCCCCTCCGGGAAACAACGAATATGACAAAGGCCGAAATAGACAAAAAGGTCTCGGTTCGAATAGAGCAGACGGAGCTTGCGGAAGCTGCCCAACGTTATCCTTCCGAGCTTTCCGGGGGTATGCAGAAGCGCGCTGCCCTGGCGAGGGTGCTGGTGACAGATCCCAAGGTCGTTCTTTTTGATGAACCGACAACCGGTCAGGACCCGGTGCGGAAAAACGCCATTTTGAGCATGATCGCCCAGTATCAGAGAAAATTTGGCTTTACCGCAATTCTTGTCAGCCACGAGATTCCGGACGTCTATTTTATCTCCAACCGCATTCTTGCCCTTTATCAAAAGAAGATCGTCTTTCAGGGTTCCCCCGAGGAGTTTGAGGATTTCGACCATCCCTTCCAGACGGAGGTTATTCGAAGCCTGGAGGGGCTTCAACATGAACTGACCGGCATGTATTCAAAAAGGCAGTTCAAGATGCAGAATCATGCGCGGATGAAGCGAACCGGGGAAGGGGACATATACGCCGTTCTTGTGCATACTTTGAGGGAAGATGCTGCGACTGGCGGGAAAGAAGCTCATGAGGAGGTTCTGAAGGGAGTCGAAAACTGCGTAGCTGAATATTTCACCGCCGCGGGAGGTTTTTCCACCCGTCTTAAAACGGACGAATTTGTTACGGTCCTTCCCTATTCCAATATAGCGGAGGCAAAAGACCTTGCCCGTGATTTTGTTGACTCTCTGAAGACAAAAACGGGTGGGCGAGGGGGCGTAAGCGGCGCCGGACATGAACAAGACGGCGAGGGCGGGGATTTTGCGCTGCTTATGGGCATAGCGGAGGGATTCCCTGCTGATGAGATAGAAACCGTTATAGCGTCTGCCCGGTCTCAACAAAAAGAAACAGCGCGTCTTCACTGTGCTGCGAGGAGGTAGTTTTATGAAGAAATACTCAATGGAAACGACGGTCGGCATTTTTATTGTTCTGGGCTTGATCATGATCGCCTATATGACCGTAACGCTTGGACATGTATCATTTTTTGCCGATGAGACATATCCCCTTTCGGCCCGTTTTTCATCCGTTACCGGGTTGAGAAAGGGCAGCCCTGTCTATATGCTGGGGCTCAAGGTCGGCAAGACGGAGGATCTTTCCCTCGATCAGAAAAATCAGAAGGCGATTGTAAAGATTCAGATTAACAAGGACATACAGGTATATGACGATGCGATTGCCTCGATCAAAACAGAGGGACTTATCGGCGACAGTTATTTGAGTGTCGATCCGGGAGGTTCAGGGGAGCTGCTCAAGAGCGGCGGGGTGATCATTGAAACACATCCGCCCCTGGATATCGCCGATTTGATCGGGAAGTACGCCTTTGGCGATGTCAAGAAAAAATAGCGATAATAGGCGGGTAAGGGAGAGAAGGCGATGAAAAGATTTTCTTTGATACTGGGTGGCGTTATTTTAATTTTATTTGTCTCGGTTGCGGCCTATGCCGGGGTGCCGCTGGAAAAGCTTCGCAAAGATGTAACCGAGGTTCTCGATGTATTAAAGGACCCGGTCAGAAAAGCGGAGTTTGCCAAAGAGATAAAGGGCGATAAAATATCAAGTGTTTACGAAAAAATGTTCGATGATGTCGAACTGTCAAAACGGGCGCTGGCCAGAAACTGGAATAATCTCAGCGTCCCCCAGCGCCAGGAATTTGTAAGGCTTTTCCGGCAGGTGCTGGAGCGGGCCTATGGCGATAAAATTGTCTCCTATAATGACGAGAAGGTTCTTTTCGACCGGGAGACGATGCTCTCCGCAAATATTGCCGAGATTCAATCAAGGGTTGTTACCGCCTCCAAGGAAATCCCCGTTAACTACATGATGATCCAGAAAAACGGCGTCTGGAGGGTGTATGATGTGGTTATCGAGAATGTAAGCCTGGTGCAGAACTATCGAACCCAGTTCAACGAGATTCTGGCCAAAAATACGACCGAAGAGCTTCTGGAAATTCTCAGAAAAAAGATTAAGGAAAAATAGCAAAGAAGGGCGTAATTTTTTTTGTACTATAAATTCCAATGTGTTCAGGGGATCATTAAGCTTATGAAAATAAATGCATTTCCTCTATTGCTGCTTTTTTTTCTCGCCATCGGCTGCGCCCACAGCCCGGCGCCCACTGCTTATCCCAATCAATCGCCTGCTCAAACAACGATAGAGCAAGCGCCGACTCCTGCCGCTCAGTCAGAGACGACCGCTCCGCAATCAATAGGAGCAGCGGTTCCGTTGGCGCAAAAACAACAGAGCGCTGAGATTGTTTCTGCAAGCAATGTCGGTAATGCCAGCAGCGCCGCTGCGGAGCTTGAGGGGGACTATCAGGAGCCGGAGGAGTTGCGTAAACCTGGTGATTATCAGAGTACAGATAATTCCGAAAAGAACGGCCAAGGGGAAAACGGCACAAGATTAACCATTGCCGATCCGCTCGAACCCTTTAACCGGGCGATGTTTCAGTTCAACGACAAGCTTTACTTCTGGGTGCTCAAACCGGTAGCCCGGGCTTACAAAAAGGTGGTTCACGAGGATGTCCGGGTGGTTGTCAAAAACTTTTTCTCAAATGCGGCCTTCCCGGCGCGTTTTGTAAATTGTCTGCTGCAGGCGAACCTGACGGGCGCCGCAAGCGAGGTCGGCCGCTTTGCCCTGAACACCCTGGTGGGCTTTGGGGGCATGTTTGATCCCGCTTCCGACAAGGAGATAAATCTGGCGAAACACGGCGAGGATTTTGGGCAGACTCTGGGCTTATATGGAATCGGACACGGTTTTTACATCCATTGGCCCATATTCGGACCCTCCAGCCCCCGCGACACGATTGGGATGGCCGGGGACGGATTTCTCAATCCCTTTTCCTATCTCGATCAGTGGTACGAGTCGGCAGGAGTGGGCGCTTATGAAAGGATAAATGACGTCTCCTTCAGCATTGGCGATTACGAGGCGCTCAAACAGGCGGCGCTTGATCCGTATGTGGCGGTGCGCGACGCCTATGTCCAGTACCGTTTCAACAAGGTGAAGCGCCGGGATGGATTCTACGCCCCGGCAAGAGGCGAAAAGCCGGAGCGTTAGCGGACTTTGATGTCATGTCATCTGGAAAAATACGACCAGCCTATCGCGTAGAATATCGCCGGGATAAAATTGCCGATGCGAATCCTTGTAAGCTTAAGCAGGTTGAGGCTGATGCCGACGATCATCAGGCCGCCGGTTGCCGTAACGGCAGTTAGAAGGGCTGCCTCCCGTAAAAAGGCGAGTTGCGCGGCAAGCAGGGTCACTGCCCCCTGTACCAACAAGACGGAAAAGGCTGAAAAGGCGACTCCTACCCCCAGCGTTGCGGTTAGGGCGGTAGCGGCAAAACCGTCAAGGAGCGATTTGACGTAAAGGGTATGGGGGTCGCCGGCCGCGCCGTCCTGGATGCAGCCGACAATCATCATCGCCCCGCTTAAATACAGGATTGACGAGGAGGCGAATCCCTGGACAAAAGTAGGCGAATCCAAGCCTGTCTTTGTTTTCAGCCATTCTCCCGCAAGCTCTATCCCCTGTTCGATTTTCAGCAGTTCGCCTGTGACGGCGCCTGCAAGCAGGCAGGCTATGGCCGTTAGGGGGGAGCCCCCGGAAAGCGCCATCTGCATGCCGATAAGCAGTGTCGCAAGCCCCAACGCCTGCATGATGGTGGTTTTTAACCGTTCCGGAAGATGCTTGCCGATGGCCAGTCCGATCAGGCTTCCACCCAATATCGTTCCGGTATTTACATAAGTGCCTATCAATTAATGCCCCTCCGAATGGGATTTTCGCTCAGTGCCTCTTTGTCAAACGCACGCGCTGAGTATCCAATATGGACAGGCTTGTCAATGATTTATGCACCGCAACCAATCAGACGAACAGTCTTTGGTCTGAATAACCCGGGTAATGGCAAAAATCTTATCTGCCGCATTGAATAGATGTTTTGAATCTGATAGGTAAACAGACCATGGACGAACATTATTATCTAAAGAGAGCTTCTGGAAATGCCGTTGAGACGGGTGAAAACCAATGAGGACGATTTTTCTTGCCGACGCGCATCTGAAGGGTCCTGCGGCGCCGGGATATAAGAAATGCCTGGAATTTTTTGCCGGGTTGCATGGCGCCGGAACGTTTCCCGGGTCTGAAAGGGTAAAGGGCAACAAGATTGATCTGATCGTTATTGCCGGTGACTTTTTTGACTTCTGGTTTGAGCGCAAGGGCCGCATTTATCCGAAATTTCAGCCGATTGTGAAAAATATCGCCAGGTTGAAGGACGAAGGGGTAAGAATTTGCCTCTGCGAGGGCAATCACGACTTTTTCCTTTCCGATTATTTTACCAGGAGTCTCGGCATCGAGGTTTATCCCGAGGCCCTGGAGCTCTCAATCGATGAGTTGCGGGTCTTTGTCTCTCACGGCGATACGGTGGATCGGGAAAACCGCCGCTATCTCGCGTTGCGGAGGGTTTTCCGCAGTTCCTTTACCTATCGGCTGCAGAGAATGGTCCCCCTGTCGCTGCTCTTTGCCGTCGCGCGGGCCAGCTCCGGCCTGAGTCGGGGAATGACTGTCAGCGCCCAGGAGAGGATAGTCGCAAAAATGCGCCTTTTTGCCGAAGAAAAGTTCAGGGAGGGGTTTGACGCCGTTATTCTGGGCCATTCCCATGCCGAGATATTGGGTCAAGAACAAAATGGCGGGGAAAAGCGGACATTTGCAACCCTCGGGGACTGGATAACCCGTTACACCTACCTTGTATGCGAAAACGGTCGCTTTTCACTGGAGCATTTCGGCAAACGGGAAGAATGAATTGACAGATCGCTTCGCACTCCGGCGTGTCCCGAAGATACGAATCGGAACTGTCTCCAGGTGCAAGCGGCAAAGGAGAAAAAGAATGGTTTTAGCCTCCCAAGAAGAGGGCATGCACTACGAGGGGTATTGCATTCGGCCGCCCAGCGAAGCCGACAGCATTCTGCTGCAGGTTACGCTGGGTTGTTCCCACAACCGCTGCACCTTTTGCGGGTCATACAGCGACAAACGCTTCGCTATCAAGGACGACAAGGTTATCCAAAACGATATCCTCTATGCCTCCCGGTACATGCGCAGCCAGGAGCGTATCTTCCTGATGGACGGCGATGCCCTGATCATCCCGCAAAAAAAGCTGCTGGGAATCCTGGAGCAGATTGCGACGCATCTGCCCTGGGTGAAGAGGGTCGGCGCCTACGCAAATGTCAAGGGCATCAAGCGAAAATCTGTCGAAGAGCTGAAGGAACTGCGGCAGCGCAATCTGGGCATCCTCTATTACGGCATCGAAACGGGCGACGACGAGATCAGAATGTCCATCCAGAAGGGCTCTACCGCCGCAGTGTGCATCGAGATGGGACGCAGGGTAAAAGAGGCGGGCATCCTGCTGTCAGTCACGGTACTGCTCGGCATCGGCGGCGAGCGCCTTTCGTTGCGCCATGCGAAGGCCACAGGCGAGCTCTTGAGCGCGATAGATCCCGACTATGTCGGGGCCTTGACGTTGATGCTTACCCCCGGGACGCCCCTGTATGAGGATTATCGGCGCGGCGCCTTTGCGCTCCCCGACGAGGCCGGAATGCTCAGGGAATTGCGGGAAATGATCGCCCATACCGATCTGACGGGCGGATATTTTTTCTCCAACCATGCCTCGAATTACCTGCCCGTGAAGGCCAGACTGCCCGAAGGCAAACAAAAGGCGCTGGCGCTGATCGATGCGGCCTTGCGCGGCGAGATCGGGCTCAAACCGGAGTGGATGCGGGCGCTGTAAAAACACTCGACGGTCCCGGCAAGCCGCTGTCCCGGAAGTCGCCCAGCTCCAGTTCCTCGCGCTTTTTGAATTCTTCGATGAGGCTGAATATCTTCGCCATTGTCTGCGCCGGGTTGGAAGATGCGTTGATTATACGTTCCAGTGACTCCGCAGGCTTTTGTGTTGCGTAGTCTTCTCTTTCAGCAGCTTGTTAATTAACCGGATCAATTTCGTCCCAAACGGATTGGCACGGCATGCCTTTTAACTCATTACCTCGAGGCAATTGCAAAACTCCCCATTCTTGTCATTCCCGCAACGATTCTGAGCGGGAAAACGAAGTTTAATGTTCATAATCTGGTTCTAACTGCTTGAAAAAACCATATTCCCGATAGAGACATTATGGACATTAAGCTGCGCTTTCGGGAATGACAAATGGTTTTGCAATTGGCTCCCTCATTTAAATATACTTTGAACCGAATACCACCTTTGTTCGAGAAGTTAAGACGGCCTTCGCGATCCAACCATTTCCACGGCATTGTGTGCATTGGCGATGACGTTGTGCCCCTACAATTAAATCGACAACCAGCAGACATTATTGCGGAAAATATCGAAACCCTGAAACAGCCCACCAACTGGCCCTGACCCCTTCGCACCTGCCGGAAAGGTCAAGCTCATCTACCGCGATCCGCCCTGCAACCCCGGCAAAAACTTCGCCTATCCCGACAATTTTCAGGAAAGTCTTGGGTTGCCATCGGTCTCGATGTGTGCTACGAAACGCCACAGTCTATATTTTCAGACGGGCTGCAGGCTCAATTTTAAGTATCCAACATAGCAACGGTTTGTTGTAGCGTTTCCAGAAAGCAGGACCGGCGGATGGGCGCAAAATAATTGCGCATCCCCGCCTTTTCGGCTTTTGGTCAACCAGGCGGTTTGCAACGTTGCGCCTCTTTACATTTTACGACGATTGCGTATCGTATCGGTTCAGACAGAGCGCCCCGTGGCGGAAGAGCGCCGGTGCATTTTACAAGGCGCCTTTTGCAGATTGGAGAGTAGCGATGCTTTTTGGCAGTTATTCCTTCTCACTTACATTCGACGATGACGCCGTCCTTCCCGAATACAAGGGTTCTACCTTTCGCGGCATTTTTGGGCATTCCCTCAAAAAGGTCGTCTGCGCCCTGAAACAGCAGGAATGCGCCGATTGCCTGCTCAATAAAAAATGCGTGTATTTTCAGGTTTTTGAAATGCAGACGGACGCGGTCGGAAAGCGCGGCGAAAGAACAGAAGGTGCTCCCGCGCCTAGCCCGGAGGTCAGAAAACGCCTCGTCGCCCCGCCCCATCCCTACGTCATCGAACCCGCCGAGGACAGCCGAACCCGGTATCGCAACGGCGAGTCCCTCGATTTCACGCTCCTGCTCTTCGGAGGCGTGAACGATTATCTGGCGTATTTCATCTATTCATTCAACGAGATGGGCAAGCTTGGCGTGGGAAAGGCGATTAACGGCAAGCGCGCCTCCTTCCACCTCAACCGGGTGACTGCGGGGAGGCAGTTGGTCTTCGACCCTAGCGACAGAAAAATCCGCAAAGGGCCTTTCACCCAAGAGCTATTGCTGACGCCGCCGGAGGGCGCGAAATCCGGCTTTCCCGCGGAGGCCGATCAACCGGCCCTGTCCGAACTAACGATTCGCCTGCAAACGCCCCTCCGTCTGAAGTTCGAGAATCATTTCAAGGCCGAGCTGCCGTTTCATCTGCTGGTAAGGGCGATGCTCCGCAGGGTTGCATCGCTGGAGCAGTTTTTCGGTAACGGGGAGCCCGCGCTCGACTACCGGGGGTTTGTCCGGCGGGCGACGGAGGTTTCCAGCAAATCCTCCACAATCAGGTGGTTCGACTGGAAACGTTATTCCAACCGCCAGGATCAGGCGATGCTGATGGGCGGCATGGGCGGGGAGATCACATACGCCGGCTCTCTTGGAGAATTTATGCCGCTGCTGCGTTTTTGCGAAAAGGCGCACATAGGCAAGCAGACGACCTTCGGTCTGGGGAAGATAGCGCTTGTTTCGGTCCTGAAGGAAACTTCGCCCGATCTGAATGTGTCTCCCGACGAACTGCTTTCAACAGTGAGGACCTGATGATTCCGCAACGCGATCTCTCGCTGCTGTCAAATCGCCTCGCCAGAAAGGGAGGCCGCCGTACCCCCGAGGCGGTTCTGGAAAGGGACTATTGTCTTTCCTGGCTCCTCGTGGGTTTGTCCGCAACATACCGGGATCTTCCTACGGATGCGGTTATCGGTGTCTCTTCCATCAACGAAATAGCTGCGGAAAAAATTGTTGCCCTGTGCGATCCGGCGCGGAACGAGCCCCGG